>NZ_LVIA01000020.1:0-227327 GCF_001596805.1 Halomonas sp. KX33721
CTATCCGCACTTGTTTCGTGGACATGACTTCAGGTTCCTGAGCACCTATCATGTTTCCCTCGTACGGTTCTGATGGTTGACCACTCCTTCCCTCCACCGGGTCCCATCGAGCTGGTTCCCCGATTTCATCAGTACTATGAGTGGCTCCGACTCCCATTACCCCATCTGGCCGGCTCGCTACACTCGCCGTACCGTACCTCCTGAGTGGCTGTTGTTTCGCTCCCATCACCGCCAGTCACTGCAGTGCTGGGCCAGGGAGCTTGGGGGCAGGTGGCTCCCGTACCTGATAGCGTTAGATCGGAGGAGGGAAATGGGCCTCCCAGGTTCCTGGGAACCCCCTGTGTGAACATGCCCTGCTCTAATGACCCCGGCGACCTTCGTTCACCAAGCCTTTTCAGTGAACTCGTGTTGCCTTCCGCTATCCGCAGGGCGTCGGCGATCGCGTGATGAAAATTTCGGGGCTCAATGACACGGCCTACTCACTTGCTGTCTACGCTTCACAGCGGCGGTTGCCCGACGCTGCGCAAGACTCGCTACCGGCTGGCGGCTACCCTTGGCCGGGTGGGAATTTCACCCACTGGGGTTCAACTCACCCTTTCTGCAGGCCCTGGCCTGCTCCCAGATGACCAAGCTTTGCCTGGCGCACGCGGATGGTATTCTCTTGAGAAATCAGAACGTTCCGGCAAGAATCTGAACCAAGAGAGCCATCCGCCATGGGTGAAAGCCTATCCACCTGGACGCCCTCGTGCAACGGTGCTGCCCGTGTTGAGCTGAGCGGCCAGCGCACCACCAGCGACAGCGGCGCTCTGCTGTTGCGTGAGGCCCTCGACAACAGCGGCGTGATCGAGGCGCTGGAAGACAATCTGGTCGATCGACGCCACCCGCTGCGCATCCGTCATCGCTGGCCAGCCAGTTGCGTACCCTGGTGCTGCAGCGGGCGATGGGCTGGATCGATCTCAGCGATACCGACACGCTGCGCCGTGACCCGCTTTGGCAGTTGGCCTGCAGGCCAGATCGGTGAATGACTTAGTCGCAAAACTGAGCTGACATGCTCCACTTAGGCGGAGCAGGATGCACTAATCGTTCAGCAGTTCTTTGGGTTTGAACTAAGGGTTAGTCTATCTTCGCCATATGTATCAAACCTTCCCCCCAACGCCTTTGAATTTCTCTACAAAAGCCACAATTTTTTGAAAAACGCTTTGCTTTTTGGCGAGGTATTGCGGGTTCAGAGGACTCATCTTGGGCAAAAGGCTGTTGAGTTCAGTGCCTTTTTCACTGGCATATTCCCGCTTGAGCGAGGTAGTGATATAGCGCCGGGCTTCTTCTGCCTTTAAATTCTCTGACTCAATCAGCGCCTCGGCCTCGCGTTGCTGTTCAGCTTGGGCAAAGGTAAAGAAGGCCTCAATCACGCTGGCTTTCTCACCGATCTGATCTAGGTCAGTCTGGTTGATGAAATCAACCACCAGGCCTTCTTTAGCGCGATTGCCTAGGCTGGCTCGGATCACTCGTCGCACCTCTTGCACCAAATCTGCTTTGCTTTTGGTTTTTTTGTTGTGCTCGAAGATCAGCCCAAGGATGTAATCCAGGTTGATCTCCTGGGATTTCAACAGGTCTACTTCAAATTCAACATCATCCCAGTCGAGTGTTGTTGCATCAGTTGCTTCAGCGGCCTTCTGGCGGCGTTGCCAATCGCGGATGTCATTATAGGTCGAGCGGTAATCCTGAACCTTGCGCTCGGAGGGTAAGCGTATGGTTTGCAGCTCCGCCAGCTTTTCATCGTCCAAGTAGTGTTCTGCTTTAAACGCCTCAACTGCCTCCGGGTCGCTAGTGTCCAGGCTTTGCAGGGCTTTTAGGCTGGCAAACTCATCATAGTTTTGCAGCACGTTTTCCACCCGCAGATACTCGCCAAAGACTTTAGCAAAGGCTTTTTTGTCTGCTTCCTTTTCAATGGCCGCAGGATCAGGGAAGTTTTGCTCCAGATCAGCCACGACTTCCATAAAACCGCGCCTTGCATGCCCGGTTACCAAGTCGGTAAAGCCTTCCATATACTCTTTGTAGCTTTTCTCTAACACTACGTTCTTGGTGTTTTTATCCCCAAACAGGGTAATAGCATCCACCGTGGCCTTTTCCAGGTCGCGAAAGGTCACGATGTTGCCGAACGCTTTAGTGGCATCATAGATGCGGTTGGTGCGCGAGAAGGCCTGCATCAAACCGTGATAGCGCAGATTCTTATCGACAAACAGAGTGTTCAGCGTAGGTGCATCAAAGCCGGTGAGGAACATGCCGACCACGATCAGCAGGTCGACTTCCTTGGCTTTTACCCGCTTGGCCAGGTCGCGGTAGTAGTTCTGGAAGCCGTTGCTGTCCACGCTGTAGGTGGTTTTGAAGTAGGCGTTGTAATCCTCAATCGCAGCACTTAAAAATTCCTTAGCGCTGGAGTTCATCGCCGATACATTAAAGCTTTCATCCAGAATGTCGCCGACGGCATCCTGCTCTTCATTGGCCGCAAACGAGAAGATGGTGGCGATTTTCAGAGGCTTGTCGCTGTCTTTTTGCAGCTCATTCAGCGTTTGGTAATAGAGCTTGGCGGCTTCCACGCTGCTCACCGCGAACATGGCATTAAAGCCCTGATTATTACCCTGCAGGCGGTGCGTTTTCTGGCGGTAGTGGTGCAGGATGTACTGCGAAATCTCCCGAATACGTTCCGGGTGCTGCAACGCCTGTTTGTTCTCGGCGGCGCTTAGCGTTTTCTCATCCTGCTCGGTTTCTATTTCCTTGAACTTGGGGCGCACATCGTTGTAATCCACCTTGAACTTGAGCACCTTTTCATCCCGAATGGCGTCGGTGATGACATAAGCGTGCAGTTCGCGACCAAACACGCTGGCGGTAGTGTCCGCGCCTAATGCGTTTTGCGGGAAAATGGGCGTACCGGTAAACCCAAACTGATAGAAGCGTTTGAATTTCTTTTTCAGGTTTTTCTGTGCCTCACCAAACTGGCTGCGGTGGCACTCGTCAAAAATGAACACCACCTGCTGTTTGTATACGGGCAGGTTGGCCTCGCTCTTCATCAGGTTGTTGAGCTTCTGGATGGTGGTGACGATGATTTTGTTATCGTCTTTCTCAATGTTCCTCTTCAGCCCTGCCGTGTTGTCTGAGCCGTTCACGCTATCGGGCGAAAAGCGCTGGTACTCCTTCATGGTTTGGTAGTCCAGGTCTTTCCTGTCGACCACGAAAAACACCTTATCGATAAACTCTAGCTCGGTAGCCAAGCGCGCTGCCTTGAAGCTGGTCAGGGTTTTACCAGAGCCAGTGGTATGCCAGATATACCCGCCACTTTCCGGGGTGCTCCAGTTTTTAGCTTCAAACGAGCTTCTTATCTTCCACAGAATGCGCTCGGTGGCGGCAATTTGATAAGGGCGCATCACCAGTAGGGTGTTGTCGATATCAAACACCGAATAGTGCAGTAGAACGTTCAGCAGGGTGTTCTTTTGGAAAAAAGTCGCTGTAACGTCCTTCAGGTCTTTGAGCAGGGTATTATCGGCCTGCGCCCAATTCATGGTGAAGTCGAAACTGTTTTTGTTGCGCTTGGTGGTGTTGGCAAAGTAGCGGCTATCGGTGCCATTGCTGATCACAAACAGCTGCAAATACTTGAACAAAGAGTGCTCGCTGTTGAAGCTCTCCTTGCTGTAGCGGTGTACCTGATTGAACGCTTCACGAATTGCTACGCCGCGCTTTTTAAGCTCCACCTGCACCAAGGGCAAGCCATTGACCAGAAGAGTCACGTCATAGCGGTTGGCGTGGCTACCGGTTTGGGCAAACTGTTTGATGACCTGCACTTTGTTGCGGGCAATCGTCTTTTTATCGACCAAGTAGATATTCTGGATGCGGCCATCATCGAAGGTAAAATCGTGGATGTAATCGTCATGGATCTTGCGGCTTTTATCCACGCTGCTGTCGCTGGGCTTGTCCAGGTAAGTTTCGACAAAGCGCCGCCATTCGCTTTCTGAAAACAGTACCTGGTTCAACGCCTGTAACTGCTCACGCACATTGGCGAGCAGCGCCTCGGGGCTATTGAGGTTAGGGAGGTACTCATAACCCTGATTGACCAGATCCTGAATCAGCTCCCGCTCTAGGGAATCTTCACTCTGGTAGCTCTCAGCCACCTTCCATTCCTTGCTGTACCTTTCCAACACAATGAAGTTATTGGATTCCGCGATGGGCGTGTACGTTGTCACAGGTGGACCTCCCAATGTCCGGTTTTGTCCGAGCCAATTCGCGTTAACTTGCCCGCTTGTTGCAGTTTAGCGATGGCGCGGGCGATGGTGCGAACATTCTTGCCGATCTGCTCGGCAAGCTGTTGGCGAGTCAGTTGGTTGTTGTTTTGCAGTAAGTGCAAAATCGCCTCTGGCGTTTTCATCTCTTCAATATTTACAGGGGCGTTTAGAGTGGCATTTACAGGGGCATTTTGTGCTAACGTTTGGGCAATTACCGAGAGCATGAAGTGGATAAACGGTGTGCTATCGGCCTGCTGGTCAGCGTCTTCCAGTGCCTGGTAATACTGCTGCTGGTGCTCTTTAATCACGCTTTCCAGCGGTAGAGACAAAAACAACGGATGCCACTGCGACAGAATCAGGGTTTGCCATAAACGCCCCATTCGACCATTGCCATCACTAAAGGGGTGAATGAACTCAAATTCGTAATGAAACACACTGCTGGTAATCAGTGGATGATCCTTGGCCTGCTTCAACCAATTGGCTAAATCCGCCATTAGCCCGGATACCTGATGGGCAGGAGGAGCCACATGATTCACCTCCTTGCCTTTTTGGATGCCCACTGCCTTGTCGCGAAAACGCCCTGCATTGGTCAGAATCTCCGACATCATCAAGCCGTGTGCCGTCAGCAGATGATCTACGTTATCTGGCTGCCAAGTGGGCAGGGCATCATAGGCAGCAATGGCCCCTTTAACTTCTGCCAGCTCACGCACACTGCCCAGCACCGGCTTACCCTCAATCACCGCCGTAATCTGCTCTTCGGTGAGGGTGTTGCCTTCAATCGCCAGCGTGCCTGCCAGGGTTTTGATGCGGTTCTGCTTGCGTAACTGCGGCGACGCATTCAACGCACTGGCATCCAGCCGACCGACCTGCTGGCTGATATCCGCCACTAGGTTCAGAATCTCGCTGGTGATGGTGAAAGGCGGTTGGTAGCTCATGCGTCTTTATCCTGCCTGCTCAGCCGCTTTTTGATTTCTTTGTCGAAGTCCGTCTCAATACGCTGCCGATTATCGAATTGGTCGTGTTCAGTGGTATGTTCCAAAACGGAACCCACCATGTCTTCTTGTAACTCGCCGCTTTCAAAGATGTTTTTCACGTGCTTGGTAATGGCGGTGCGCTGAACACAGAATAAGGCGGCCATGCGCTCTTGAGTCAACCAGATCGTCTCGTTGCTAAACAGCACCTCAACTTTGACTGCTACACTCGGCGCGGTGTAGAGCATAAAATCGGTGGTTTGATCTTGCTGATTCAGGTTCGACATAAAACGTATTCCATGATACGGCCATTCGGCTCAGTCTGTTCCACCATTTTCATTTTCCTTAATTTCTGAAAAGCTGTACGTCTGAGTAAAGTCTTTTATTAATTTTATTAAATTTTCTTTATCATTGCTTTTTATATCAGCTACTTCTTCACCCGCATGAGCAGAATGGCTGTATAGGTTTAACATTCTCTCCATCACGTCTTGATCATCATTAGGCAGCTTCTTAAGCAATTCATTCCATTGCTTATAGCCCAGGAAAGTCGCTGTTTTCTCAATAATGTTTCTTAAGAAGTTAAAGTGGTATCTCTCAACTTTTTCAGCATCTCCGATATTTCTAAGCTCATCCAATAAAAATAAATGGTAAGAAAACGGGTGGTCATTAGAGTCTAGAAGTTTAAACTTTCCGTCAGCCTTTTTTTTCTAATTTGTATTTTTTTTGATTGGTCGCGTTTATAGAGACACTTCCTTTTTTTTATCCGGCAGGTCCTTATAAAGATTATTATTAAACTCATTATGTAGCACATTATAAAAAAGCGGGTTATGCGTTGTGATAATAAATCTAACACCTTGACCATCTTGAAAAGGGCTGGATTTTACCAGCTTAGCTAAACCAACTGCCAGCTCAATCAAATGATTTTCATCAAGCGAGCTAACGGGGTCGTCAATGAACACATATTCTAAATTATCAAACAAAAACTCAGGGTCTTCGTTTTCAGGGTCGTTTAATGTGGTTATTATCTGCTCTAAAAGAACATAAAAAACGCTCCATTTGAAATTGCTTTCTTCGCCTTTGGAAATTTTAATATTAGAGAAAACATCCTCTGCCATTGGATTTCCATCGTCGTCCAACAGCGGCTCACTATTTGAATCTAATATTTGAGTTTTTTCTGGCATCTTAAAAGCGATAGAATTCGACTTAGCGTCCAAATAAAAATCCACACGGGTTCCCGTGACTCTTTTGAATATTTCATCAATACGATTTTCAAGATCTTGCTTGCTAAAAATCCAACTGGTGAAGCCATTCTCATGAGCCTGCAACTTAGGGGAAGCCTCAACACCTGACTGATAATGCCAATAGAATAAATCCTCGGTAAATGAGTTGTAGTAAAGAAATTTCTTATTTGAGAAACCAGTAGAATCACCATCATCAGTATCAATAAGCTTTTTGAGTTCAGCTGATAAACGGGTTTTTCCCGTACCATTGAAAGCGTAAATGAGCTGTACTTTTGGAACAGGCTTAGCCCCCTTCCTAGTAACCGTTGGGGTAATCAGTTGCTGGGCTATTTCCTCAAGCTTGTTGCTCATATCAGGCTGCCTCTTTTTTCAGACTTAGGAAAGCTCAACAGCAGGTCACGGTAGTATTCGTACTGCTTCTGGCGCAATTCGATTTCGCGGGGCAAGCCTTCGCTGATGGAGGTTGTGAGGGTGTCGAATTTGTCGAGGATGGTGACAATTCGGGCTTGTTCAGCAAGGGATTTTTCTGGGTCGTTTGCATAGGGAATCGGCACTTTCAGACTCTTAACGATCTGTGCGTTTATATTTGTTTGCGAACCTGTGCCTAGCGACTTGATGTATTCATATTCGCTGGTTAGGTAGTGAAAAACATAACGGTAATTCACAACTCTATCGTCAAGATCTATATTTGCGCATGCTTGATTCGTCGCCATAGAAATTTTATTAATTCCGACTTTCCCAACTGTTGCGCCATACATAGCAACAATCACACAGTTTTCAGGAATCCATTTTGCACTCGAGTTTTTTAATCCGGCCTCAGTGATTTTTACACCTGTATCCCATATCTCGCGGAAGTCTATTTCTTGTGTCCTCAACCAAGGAATACTTCCATCATAATACTCAGATATACCAGTTCTTGGAGTCCCGCCGGATGAAATTTTCTTCGATACCTCATCCAACTTTTTCCACTCCACCTCTCCTTCCTCAAAACTCAACAACTGGTCGCGGTAGTGGTTGTATTGTTTTTTGCGCAGGCTAAGCTCGGCGGTCAGCTCGGCGGTCAGCTCGGTAAAGGTGTCCAGAATGCGGACTATTTCGGCCTGAATCTCAAGCGATTTTGCGGGATTATCCGGGAAGGGGACGGGGATTTTTATTTTTTCCATAAGCGCGCTTGAGCTTAGGTTGGGTTGCGCACCACCACCAGCAATTACGTAAATTTTCTCAACTTTTGAAAGAAGATAGTGATACAAATACCGATTGTTAAGGGTTTCCAGTTTTGGTAAGAACTTCCCGACTCGTTGATTTAGATAGGCGGGATTCTCATGAGAATAAAAACCAATTTTCCCCGTAGTTGCACCAGACATAGCAATTAAAATATCGCCTTTGCATACTTTGTAGGATGCCGTGTTTTCCCTGTAGTCAGAAGGATCAAAATACTTCACATCGGACAAGTTAATGTTTTTCCCGTCAACATTTGTAATTCGGACTATCGGCAGGCCGCTTTCTTTAAACAAACTGCTCTTAAATGCGAAACCGTTCTTGAAGTCGCAAACCTCCTCCAGCGCTTTCCACTCCACCTCAGCGCCATCCAGCAGCTTTTCCATAAAACTCAGTTCACTCATCTCAAGCTCCCTCTATTTCCGCCACAATCGCATCAATATCCGTCCTTAGCTGATCAATTTTGGCCACGGTGGTTTTCAACTCGACATTTAGCTGGGTGATGTCGGTTTTCTCGCGAGTGTCCTCGGCTTCCACATAGCTGCTGACTGAGAGGTTATAATCGTTGTCAGCGATTTTTTCCAAGGGCACCGAGCGGGCCAGGTAATCGACATTCTCTTTACTATCAAACACCGCCATGATCTGCTTGATATGTTCATCCGTCAGGACGTTGTTGTTGGTTTCTTTTTTGAATAAACCGCTGGCATCAATAAACTGGGTCGTCGTGTCGCTTTTATGTTTGGCCAGCACCAGAATCGTTACCGCGATGGTGGTGCCAAAAAACAGGTTGGGAGCCAGCGAGATCACCGTTTCCACGTAGTTGTTATCGACCAGGTATTTCCTAATTTTCTGCTCCGCACCGCCACGGTAGAAAATGCCGGGGAAGCAGACAATTGCCGCACGGCCTTTGCTGGAAAGGTAGTTAAGTGCATGGAGCACAAAGGCAAAATCGGCCTTGGACTTGGGCGGCAACACACCGGCGGGCGCAAAGCGGTCATCGTTGATCAGGGTGGGGTCATCACTGCCGATCCACTTCACTGAGTAAGGCGGATTGGAAACGATGGCATCAAAGGGCTTTTCATCCCCAAAGTGCGGGTTGGTCAGGGTGTTGCCCAGCTGAATATCGAACTTGTCGTAGTTAATGTTGTGCAAAAACATATTCATACGGGCAAGGTTATACGTGGTGTGGTTAATCTCCTGGCCGTAAAAACCTTCTTCAATGATGTGGTTATCAAAGTGCTTTTTGGCTTGCAGCAGCAGCGAGCCACTGCCCGCTGCGGGGTCGTAAATCTTGTTAACGCTGGTCTGTTTGTGCATGGCTAGCTGAGCAATCAGTCGGGACACATGCTGCGGGGTAAAAAACTCACCACCGGATTTACCGGCATTAGCGGCATAGTTGGAGATCAAGAACTCGTAGGCATCGCCAAACAGGTCAATCTGGCTGCCTGCGTTTTCTTCAAAAAAGGCGTGACCAAAATCTAACCCAGCTACTCCTCTTAGCACATGCGCCAAGCGGGTGTTTTTGTCCCTTACCGTGCTGCCTAGGCGGTTGCTGGTGGTGTCAAAATCAGCGAACAGGCCTTTAATGTCGGCTTCAGACGGATAGCCGTTGGCGGAGTTTTCAATATCCGAAAAGATAGTCGCCAGATCGGTGTTCAGGCTTTCGTTGGTGTTGGCGCTTTTTGCCACGTTGCTGAACAGCTGGCTGGGGTAGATAAAGTAGCCCTTGGTTTTGATGGCATCATCTTTGATGTCGGGCGTGATTACGCTATCAGGCAGCTCGGCATAGTTGACGCTGTCATCACCGGCTTCGATGTAATTGACAAAATTCTCGCTGATAAAGCGATAAAACAGAGTGCCAAGTACGTAATGCTTAAAATCCCAGCCATCGACTGAGCCACGCACATCGTTGGCAATGGCCCAAATTTGGCGTTGCAGGGCGGCACGTTGTTGGGTGCTAGTCATGACTCTTTACTCGTTTTAAATCGTTGGTGGTGGTTGCTCTATCATAACGGCAGTGTGACGTCTCAATCGACTGCGGCCCTCTTAATCCGTCGTTCTCCTCGTCCGTCGCTTCCCCGCCGCACTGTTACGGCTCCCCGTAGCTGTCTTACTACCAGTGCTTTTACGCCGTGTGTAGCTTTTCTTAGTGGCTCCGCTGCGTTTGGCGGGGCCTCCAACTTCGCCTTGGGCGGTTTGTAAGCTATGGTGTAGTCTGGCCGCGTCGCTTTGGCTTAGTAGGGCGCGTAAGTCTTCCAGCAGCGCCTGCTGGAAGGCGTTGGGGTCGTCTTGTTGTTCAGAGATCGCTCGCAGGCGTTGCTCCCAGAGGGCAGTACGTTCCGGTGTACTGACGGCGCTGGGCAGGGCGGCGATTAGCGCGCAGCCGAGTTTGGTGGCGCGTAGGGCTTTTTGCTGGCGCACTAGGTAGCCGCGCTGCACCAGGGTTTCGATAATGCCTGCGCGGGTGGCTTCGGTGCCCAGGCCGTCGGTGTCGCGCAGAGTGCGGCGCACGTTTGGGTCGTCTACGTAGCGGCCAATGTTCATCATTGCTTTGATTAAGCTGGCATCGGTGAATGGTTCTGATGGCCGGGTCTCTTTTTCTTCCACGCCTGCGGCGAGTGCTTGGCAGGCTTCGCCTTGGGTGAGCGGTGGCAGCGGCGGGGTGTCTTCGCGGGTGGTGAACAGTGGCTTCCAGCCGGGGTCGAGAATGCTTTGGCCGCGAGCGCGAAAGGCTTCATTCAGCAGGGTGAACTCGGCTTTCACTTCAAAAGTGCGCAGCGGGCGGTAGAACTGCGCCATCACGTTGCGCACGATTAGCCGAAACACATGGCCTTCGGTGGCGGAAAGCTGGCTGACATCGGCGGGCTTGCCGGTCGGTGCTAAGGCGTGGTGCGCGCCCACCTGCTTATCGTTCCAGGCTTTCGAGCGTAGGGTAAAGTCGGCCCCGTTGAGCCAACCTCGTAACGTGTCGTCATTCTGGCAAGCACCGGAGAGGCTGCGCTGGGCAAGCGCTAGGTGCTCTTCCGGAAGGTAGCGGCAGTCTGAGCGGGGGTAGGTGATCAGTTTGTGCTGCTCGTAAAGCCGCTGGCAAACATCCAGCACCATCTGCGCGGAAAGCCCAAAGCGGCGGGCGGCATCTACCTGCAAGGCAGAGAGCGAGTAGGGCAGCGGTGGCGCTTGGCGCTTTTCTTGCTGGTCTAATGTGGTGAGCGTGCCGCGTGCGCCGGGTAGTTGAGCGGCCAGGGCATCGGCGGGCGTGCGGTCAATCAGTCGCCCTTGCTCATCCAAAGGTTGATGCGCTTTAGGAGCCCACCAGGCACGCAGCTGGCCTTGCGCCACCTGTAAATCTACCCAAAGCGGGTAGAACGGATGGGGTTTGAAATCACGAATGCTGTTATCCCGCCGTACAATCAGCCCAAGTACCGGGGTTTGTACGCGGCCTACCGAGAGCACGCCATCGTGCCCAGCTTGGCGGCCGGTGAGCGTCCAGGCGCGGGTGAGATTAATACCATACAGCCAGTCAGCCCGAGAGCGCGCTTGGGCGGCCTGAAACAGCGGCTGAAACTCAGCATTCGGCCGCAGGCTGGCCAGCGCTCGGCTTACCGCTGGGCGGTTGAGGTCGCTAATCAATAGCCGCTGCACCGGGCCACGATACTTCAAATACTCGATCACCTCTTGTACCAGCAGTTGGCCTTCGCGGTCTGGGTCGCCAGCGTGCACCACGCTGGTAGCCTGCTTGATCAGTTTACGAATCACTGCTAACTGGCCACGGGCTTTGGAGCGCGGCGCGAGCTGCCACGTGTCGGGCACGATGGGCAGCCGGTCGAGCCGCCACTGTTTATCGGCGGGGTCGTAGGCTTCCGGTGGAGCTTGCTCTAGCAGGTGGCCCAGGCACCAAGTCACCGTGGTATCGCCGCACACAATCGCGCCTTCCTGGCGCTTGCCGCCACCGGGCAGGGCGTCGGCAATGGCACGGGCGAGGCTGGGTTTCTCGGCGATAATCAAGCGCATACGGTAGGCCCTGGTAGCGGTCTTTGAAAGAGTGTCATGGTAGCAGAAGCCGCTCAGTGGGTTGAACGTCGAGGCGTGAAAATTTATACAGGTACTTAAAAGGTGTCGTGTGTCATTTGTTTGTATAGTTTTTGTATAGAGTTATCGGATTGAGTAAGCTGTCGCAAAGCACTGGGAGGCGGTTTTTATGCGCGAGCGCGGTAGAACACGACGTTTATTTGGGCTGGGTGCGCGTACGGGTGGTGCCCTGCTGAAAACGCGGTTAGGCGGCCAAGGCGCTCCGCTGGCGCTGTATCGCGAATCCGCTGAGTGTATTACCCCGCTGTTCGCCCCAGGCGAGCAGGATTTCAGCGACGTGCGCGTTCATCGCCGCCTGCGGGAGCTCACCCCCAAAGTGTGGGCCGCCATGGATCGTCTTCAGCCCCCGGCAGATACGCTGCTGCTCTCTCGGGCGCTCAACGGCCACTACTGGAACTTGGTACGCTTAAAGGCCCGTTTAGATATGCACGACCGAACTCAGCCGCTGCTGGGCTGGGCGCGTACTGCTTAGCCAAGGCCCTGCCAAGCGATGACCGCTGCGGTAGCCCCGCCAGCCATGCTAGACTATTGCGCTTTTTAATCGGTTTTACAGATTTTATAGTCTTGAAGACAGTGGAGACGGCAATGCTGGCGGTATGGGTCGATCAACTGCTGGGATTTGCCTCTGGGGCACTCTCGGCAATCAGGCAGCAGGAACACTACCCCGATTTTATGACGTGGGTACGTGACAAAGGCGCGCAGGCGTTTAACGGCGATGTGGCCACCGCACAGGCGCTAGCGCCCATTTTATGGTCGCAAACTCCGCTAGAGCGGCTGGATTTTGCTAGCGAGCCCTTGGCAACACCTGGCCGCAACGAGCCGTGCTGGTGCGATTCCGGACGTAAATATAAGCAGTGCTGCTACCGCGTTAATTTCCCGACCGACATCCCTGAACAGATGATGTGGATGCTCTCGCTGCGCGAATGGAAGGGGGCCACGCTGAAGGCGGCGTTAGATAGCCAGCAGGCACCACCTCAAGCGCTGCTAGAAGCTGGGCTGATTGCCGCAGAGAGTGGTCAAACCGGCCGTTCCATGCAGATTCTTGAGTCGCTGTTTGATGGTAGCGACTGGTCGCGCCTGCCAGAGCAGGCTGAGCCAGCTTTTGAAATTCTGCTGGATATCTATCAAGAGCGCGGCTTTACCCGCAAGCGTGCCGACCTGTTGGACGACGTGATGGAGCGCGGGCCGCTGTTTTTACGCGGCGTGGCCCTTGAGAGGCTGTGCTTGATGCACCTGGATAACGATGATTTAGATAGCGCCCGCGCGGCGTTTGTCAAAGCTCAGCAGGCGCTGCCCGATTCGCCAACGCTGGCCTACATTGAAGCCATGCTGCTACTCCATGAAGGCCATGAGAAAGAGGCCAAAGAGCGCGCTAATTTCTGGTATCGCCGGTTGGTGCGCCAAGGGGATCTGGATGAAGATCAGCTCGAATTCCTGGCCGCTCTGGCAGATAACCCCGGCGCAACGCTGGCCGACCAGCTCTTGAGTGCTGAAGAAGATATGGCGACGCCGCTGGTCTCGCTTCAGGCGCTGCTAGCGGCGCTGCCCGTTGCTCCCAAGCTTTCCATTGAGCAGGATGCTGAGACTGGCCGCCTGCACTACACCACTACCGCCCGTGAAGAGACGCTGTTTGCCGCGTGGCACGAGCAGTTCCAGGTCATGGTAGATGAAGAGGTGGCGCTGGGCTTCCGTGACGACCCCTGGGTCAATGCGATTGATTGGATGTCGGCGCTGTGCGCCCACCCGGAGTGGCTGGATGCGCCGCAAGTGGTGCAAGACCTAACGCTGGCGCTGACCAGCCGCTTCGGCAGCCTACCGTGGATGGCACCCAGCCTGCTGGAACCGTTGGCGCTGCGCCTTTCACGCTGGCTGGAACAGGCCCGCGCCGCAGGCGACGGCAGCCTGTGTTGGGACGATGCCGATAATGTCATGCTGCTGCGCACCGGCTTGGCGCTGGTTGTCGGCATGGAGCGTGGCGCTCGCCAACACTCCCGGGAGCTAGCCGAAGAGCTGCTGGCGATTGACCAAGAAGATAGCCTGGGCTTGAAAGAGCTGGTGCTTGATCAACTGCTGCGCGATGACCGCAACGAAGAGGCGCTGGCGCTGACTGAAGAGCCGCAAAAAGATGACGGCTCGCTGGTGTTAGGGTTGCTGATGGGGCGCACGCTGGCGCTTTACCGGTTAGGGCAGCAGGAGGCCGCCGAAGCGGCACTGGCGGAGGTGGTTGCCCACAACCGCCACGCGCTAGAACTAATTTGCGCGGAGAACCCAAGGCCCTCCATGCCTCATCCTGATGGGCAGGTTGACCCTGGCTCCCGAGCGGAAGCGTGGCAGTACCGTACGCTGATGCGCGACCAGTGGCGCACCACGCCAGGGGCGCTGGATTGGTTAGCCAGCCACCGCTGAGCTATTCGCTGACGGTTTTTAGCTGCCTGCCTCGGTAACTGGGGTAGGCACTAGCTGTTTATCTCGGCTTATCCAAATGGCCAGCAGAATGGCGGGTAAGCCGAGCACTGTGGCTACCACAAAGAAAGTGGCATAACCCTGAGCGCTTACCACAATCCCGCCAAACCCGCTCAGGAATTTCCCCGGTAGCGTCATCAGCGACGAAAACAGCGCGTACTGCGTGGCGGTATATGCCCGCGAGGTCAAGCTTGAAAGAAACGCGATAAACACCGCACTGGCCAGGCCGTTGGCTAGGTTATCGCCAATGATCGTGACTACCAGCATCGGCACCTGATTGCCGATTAGCGCAAGCACCGCAAACAGCAGGTTGGTGACCATCACCAGCCCCGCGCCGAAAATCAGCAGTGGGCCAATGCCGTAACGGGCCACCAGCAGCCCGCCTAGAATGCCTCCTGCAATGCTCATCGCAATCCCGAAAATATTGGTGACGTTGGCAATAGTCGCCAGTGAAAAGCCCAGGTCGATATAGAGCGGGTTGGCCATCGATGCCATGGCCAGGTCGCTGATACGGAACACGGCAATAAACACCAAAATACCCATCGCCTTCACCCCATAGCGGCGGAAGAAGTCGGTAAACGGGCAAACAATCGCGCCAATCACCCAAGCGCCCAAGCGGCGCAGCGTTTTGGGCTTTCCACGGCTGGCGCGAATAAAGGCGCGCACTTTGGGTTCATGGATTAGTTGCACGGTTAATGAAGCGCGCTTGGGTTCTGGGCGAATCAGTACGGTGATCACGCCAATGCTCACCAGGGCGGCCATGGTCAGGTAAGCCGCGTTCCACGATACCGCCGATGCCACATAAAGCGCACCGGCCCCTGCCGCTAGTAGCCCGCCGCGATAGCCAATAATGTAGGTGGAGGCCATGGCTGCTTGAACATCATCATCGGCGGATTCAATACGGTAAGCATCAATGGCGATATCTTGCGTGGCGGAGCCAAACGCCACCAATAGCGCAAAGGCGGCGACCCAGCTAGGTTGTCGATTGGGTCTACTCCTGCGAGGCCAATGAGACCGGCGGCAATCATGCCCTGGGCCAACAGCATCCAGCCGCGTCGTTGTCCAAAGGCGCGGGTGAGCAGAGGCAGCGCGAGTCGGTCTACCACCGGTGCCCAGAAGAATTTGATGGAGTAGAGCATGCCGATCCAGGCAAAAAAACCGATGGCAGCTACTTCGACCCCGTCGCTACGTAGCCATGCGGAGAGCGTCGAAAACACCAGTAGAAAGGGCAGGCCAGCGGAAAAGCCTAAAAACAGCATGGTGATGACAGGCGCTTTGCAGTAAATACCAAGCGCCGCCAGCCAACTGCGCTGAGGAGTCGGGGTGGGCATGTAAGGGAGTACTCCAAAAAGAAACATCGGTGACGTGGGCCGCTCAAAAACCCGTCGATGTTAGACTATGGATAGGGTTCATGGTTGGCGTTCCATGACAAAGCCGACAGCTTACCGGAGAGGAGTTTTCCATGTCGATTACCGCCCATCAGGTAGTGACTCTGCACTACGTGCTTAGCGATGTGCTCAGCGATGGCAGCCCCCGCGTGTTGGATGACTCCAACGCACGTCAGAAACCCCTGGAGTATCTTCACGGCCACGATAATATTTTGCCGGGCTTGGAGCGAGATTTAACCGGCAAAGCCGTAGGTGATGAACTAAGCGTCACGCTGGCTCCCGCTGATGCTTACGGCCTGCGTAACGAAGAGTTGGTGCAAGAGGTGAGTCGCGCGTCGTTTGGCGGTGCAGAGATTGAGCCAGGCAGCCGTTTTCAAACCGAAGGCGAGGCTGGCCCGCAGATCGTCACCGTGCTGAACATCGACGGCGATACCGTCACGGTGGATACCAACCACCCCTTGGCGGGCCATACGCTGCGCTATCAGGTGAAGATTCTAGACGTTCGCGATGCCACCCGTGCAGAGCTTGCTAAAGGCCATCCGCTGCCACCGGGCACCGAGCACAGCAAAGTAGAAGACCGTAAAGTGCTCTAAAAAAGCCGTTTTTATCGGGTGAAGCGCGTTAAAAACTGACCTGTATCAAGTTCCCGTTTACCCTTGCGGCCACCATTTTAAAAGCTTGACCCAGGTCAGTTTCCCCTTCTCTGAACGCAGTACGATGGCCCCATACATCACGGCGGGAGGGAAGCACCATGTACTGGGATGATGCGGTAATTTTCGGCCTAGTTACTGTCGCGCTAATGATCACCTTTATGGTTGGTTGGGTAGGCTTTGTGGTACGTGACCATTTGCGTAAGGATGAACGTAAGAAGCCTTAATTCAGCAGGCTGTGTCAGTCGTCAGGGGAGGGGGCTTACGTTAATGTGTAAGCTTCCTGTTGCCGGCCCAAGGGGCCGGCTTTTTTGCGTCTTTTTTTTTAAGTTGTATTAATAACCGTTGAAGCGCATTGGCAGTTATGCGTTGGTAAAGTGCCTGTTTTAAGCCTAAAGTACTCAACCACATTAGGAAGCTCACTGCTATGAATGCTGTCTTTTCACGCTTGCCGATGCATTGGCGCTGTGGGGCGCTAATAAAAGCAGGATTAGTACTCGTCTTTACCACTGTTGGAGGGGCACCTGTCTCGGCAAATGCTCAGACATTAACCCTGATTAATGGTGAGTCAACGCAAAAGATCGCGCTCGGCGAGCTACTCCACCAATCGGATGTCACGTTTACAGTGTTCGACCCTTATCAGGGCCGCGACGTTGAAATGCGCGGCGTTGCGTTTCGTGATTTTTTAATCGAACACTTTGGTGAGATACCGCCAGCATTGCACTTTACGACCTGGGATGACTACGAAGTGAGCCTGGGGCTGGGATGACCCAACCTGGTACTTGGTGACGTCTGAAGATGGCGAGCCGCTGACGCTACGCACACGGGGGCCTATTCGGTTAGTTGAGCGCGAATATTCGGGCCGCGATGTGGCTAACCTGCGTGATTTCAACGATTGGGTCTGGATGATTCGCAGTATTGAGGCGCAATGGTGAGTGCCACGCCGCCTAATAAATCGCCGGTCTCGTCACGCTTACGGCGTGGAGGGCGGCGTTACGTCACATGGTTGACACTAAGCCTGATGAGCTTTGTTGGGCTGATGGTACTGATTGTGTACGAGGCGCGCTGGGTTTACCCAGAAATACAGGCTTATTTCAGCCAGACGGGCAGCTTAACTGGCCAACAGTTGGCGACTCGTGCGCGTGGTTACGTGCAGCGCGCCCAGGAAAAGCTGTTGATGGCCTCGTCGCCCGTTGAGCTAGGCGAAGCGCGCCTTTCATTGGATCTGGCCTATGGCCTGTTTGATGTGCATATCTACCGCCAGTATTACGCCTGCACTGCATCCAGCCTAGCGTTGATAGATGGGTTGGCTGAGCTCATTGACGCCCAACAGATCGATCCTTTCGATGCGGCCCATGCGCTGTTTATTCCAGTGGAGTGCTTAACTCGTATTGAGATGGATCAGTTGGATCGCCGTGGTATGGCTATCAATGATTTCTCCTCCAGCACGCGCCGTCATAATCAGGTATTGATCTACTCCAGTCTGCTGATTTTTGTCTTAGGCTTGCTCTTTTGGGCGATGCACGAGCGCCAATTGCGGCGCACTCACCGGTATCGGTAACCGCAGTGCGCTCCATCAGGATGTCGCCGCTTACTCAGGCCGCTCCATAGGGCTGATTCTGGTCGATATCGATTTCTTTAAGCAGTATAACGATGCCTTGGGCCACCCTGAGGGGGATCGCCTGCTGCGCCTGCTGGCGAATTTACTAGGAGATGCGCTCGGTGCCGAGGCCACGCTATATCGCCTTGGGGGCGATGAGTTTGCCGCGTTGCTGCCGTGTCCCACTGATCAAGCGCTGACCCAGTATTGTGAGGCGTTACAAGTAGAGCTTGAGGCGGCGCAGTTCTCGCACCCTGCCCATCCCGATAACAAAGATGTCACCTTAAGTATTGGGGGAGCGCGCTTTGTAGCCGATGCAAACTCGTTTGCGGTGGCCTATGAGGCGGCCGACAAAGCGCTCTATCAGGTGAAAACAGCAGGGCGTGATGGCTGGCAGGTTACTGCAAGCGCATAACATCTTTGTACATGGGAGCCAGGCGGCCGAGCATATCGTTGCGGGCCGCCAGCGGCACTCCTTCCTCTACCATGGCCGCGTCCAGGTACTCCACTACTCGATTAAAATGCGCATCGGTAATGCCCATGGTTTGGTGGGCGCGGTCCATGGGTGGGCCTTTGTACTGGCAGGGGCCGTCGCTTACATCACACAGCTGAGAGGCCAGCGATGCCGCAAACAGGTCAATATTGTTATTGGCAAAGTAGCTGACGATCTCTTCGTCATCGGCAATGCGGTAAAGCAGGTTTTCGACCACGGCTTCAATGGTGGGCTGGCCGCCGATACGCTCATACAGCGTGGCGTGTTGGTGATGCTGGGCACAGCCGGTTAGCAACAGCGTACCGATGAACGCACTGGTCATTAGCAGGCTGCGCGAAGTGCTTTTCAACTCGGTGCCTAAGTACCTAAGCAAAAGAAATAGCGCATTCCGTTCCGTAACCTGACAGGATCCGTTCTGCCTCACTACGCAACGTCGCGAAGCTTTCATAGGCGGTCATCTCCAGCGGTTTCCCGACAGGACTCCACGCATAGGGCAAGGCAGATGACTGAGAAAACCCAGATTCATCAAAATAGTAAAGCTCTGCGATACCCTGATCTTCCCAGGCCTGAAGCGCTGACATCAGGCCTTGCGTGTTGCGGAAATCCGTCTCGTCACGTCGCCCCGTCAGTGAGCGCCGGACGCGCTTGAAGCTATGGCCGATTTTTTTAACGTCCGCCTGAGGGTCGCCGTACTGGAGGTCTTGCCGGTTTCCTCAAGCAGCCGAGCCCGAACGGTCTTGATCTGATGAGGATGCTCTTGGACCAGCTCCTGCAAGCGCCCATGCTCCTGGTCATCGAAAATTGGCGGTCGCCCGCTACGCGCCCTGTCATGGAGACCTTGCAGGCCTTTAGCCTCCCAGGCCTTGAACCAGCTTGCCACCGTGTTACGGGTGACGACCAGGATCTCGCAGATCTGCCCGATCGTATGCCCTTTGTGACTGAGCAGGATGCCATGAGCACGCCGACGCAGCGCAGGCTTTTCGGCGTATCGGTAAGTGTCCATCAGGGCCTCCTGCTCAGCCGTCGTGAGAGGAGTAACAAAGCGGTGCCTCATGAGTAGCGGAGACGTTCCGCTTTCCGTATCAAGGATCAACAACTGAGCCTGTTCGCTGACCGTACCTCCAGCACACACTGGTGGGCCAATCAGTGGCGGCTGATCTTGTCGGGCTTCGCTTATACACTGTTCGAGCGGTTACGGACTTACCTGAAGCACACGCCCTTCGCGGGCATGAGTCCGAGCAACCTTAGGCTCAAGCTCATCAAAGTAGGCGCGGTCATCATCCGCAATACGCGTCGAATCCGCGTACTCATGAGTGACAGCTACCCCTATAAAACGGCGCTATCCGATCTCGTCAGGCGGTTGGTGCCGAACTGACCTCGGGCGCCCCCGGCCCGACGCAATGGGGGGAAGGGGGAGGTGTGTCTGAACGACGAAAAGTGGTTAAAAAGTAGCCGATGTAAGTCGAGCCAATAGGTGTTTAGCGGTGTTAGAGCCTGAGTGCGGTACTGGCTGAGGTGCTATGAGAAATCCAGGCTAGATTCTTTCTTGCAGCGCCTTTAAGAAGGCATCGATATTCTCATCGTGGCGTTTGTAGTAGGTCCAGGGGCCGATCCGCTGCGATGTCACCAATTGCGCGCGCTGTAGAGCGGCGAGATAAAGCGATGTCGTTGACTGCGAGAGGCCCGTGCGCTCCTGGATGATACTGACGCACACGCCTACCGTTTCTGGGTCGACTTCCTGCTCGGGAAAGACTGTCCTGGGATCCTTGAGCCAATTGAGGATGGCAAGGCGCGTCGGGTTCGCCAATGCTTTCAGGGCTTCGTTGACGTCAATAGTCATGAATTTTTTTATACCTACTCTTCCGATATCTGGATATCTTCCTGCTTCACGCAGCAAATTGGAAGGCTTCACCATGATCTCCGCGCCTGCCCTTCGCAGTGATGGGCAGGCTTGGACTGGAATCCTATTGTCCTGTCAGGTAGGACTATCGGACACCTGTGCGCCGAATTGCGGGACGATATGTTTGCCAAGTTCCTCGATAACCTCTGCTGCGGGGCGTTTACCATACTTGAGGTTCAGGATGACGTGATCTACACCGATTTCCTGAAGTGTATCCAGCAAGGCCAGAAGATGGTTACGTCCCAGTCGGAATCCTAGATGGATAGGCGAGGGCGGCGTGGATGGGTGTTCGTCCAGGTCGATATACAGCGATTGCAAGAACGGCTTGTAGATAGTGCCACATTGTTTAGCCGTTTCCTGTCGCCAATCTTCCACGATGAGTCGCTGTATTTTTGGCGGACGTGGATAGTTGATCCATCCATGGCTTTCACGCGCGATCCAATCGAGCGACTGGCGGCTATGTCCGGTTACGAATAGCGGTATTTCCCGAGTCGTAGGTTTGGGAACGAGATCGGCCCCCAGTAACTCACCGTGACTCCAGCGAATGGGCTCGAAGTGTGTTCGATGGGCTTGGCGTATCACATTGAGGTTTTCTTGAAAGGTCTCGCCGCGCTGTTCTGGATCAACGCTGAATGCGGGAAACTCCACGGGACGATCGCCAGAGGCTACTCCCAGGAGCAAGCGACCTCCGCTCAACTGATCAATGCTCGCTGCGGCCTTTGCCGTGTGCAAGGGATTACGCAAAGTAAGGGCGATGGAGGCGGTGCCTAGTGCGACTTTTGTTGTATGGGCTGCCATGTAGCCCAGATACACCCAAGGGTCGAAAACCTGGCCGACATCGCCGAAGCTTGGGTCCCTGAGCGGCACGTCGCGAAACCAGAGCGCCGAAAAACCAAGTGCCTCTGCACGTTTGGCCAGCGCGACCTGATCCAGCATGCGCGGTGTGTCACCCTCGAAAGCCTCCAGGGGAAAGAACAGCCCAAGGCTTAGATGACCCTGCCTGAAGGTCCGTTTGAATCCCCCATGCTCTTGGTAGGGAGTCGTGCTCGGTTGGTACATGCTTAACTTCCTCGGTCAGCAAACGCTGAGCCACGCCCCTGAGTTATGGGGCGTGGCACTGAGCGCTTAGGGTGTGTAAGTAGGGTAGTCGGTGTAGCCCTTATCGGTACCGCCGTACATGCTGCTTGGATCAAGTGGGTTAAGCGGCCAGTTGTTGGCGATACGCGCGGGCAGGTCGGGGTTCGCAATGAAGGGGCGACCAAAAGCGATCAGGTCGGCCCAGCCAGCTTTTATCACGCGATTTCCTCGTTCAGCGGTGTACTTGCCGGCACAGATAATCTTGCCGCTGAAGGTCTGACGAACAGCTTCCCGGAACGTCTCAGGCAGCTCGGGTGCGTTTTCCCAATCGGCTTCAGCGAGCGACAGGTAGGCAATGCCCACTTCCTCGAGGATCTTCACTGCCTCGATGTAGGTTTGGTGAGGATCTTCTTCGACCAGGCCAAGGTAAACGCGGTCTTCGTCTGTGGTCGCGAACAGCGGAGCGAAGCGAACGCCAACGCGCTCCTTGCCGACCACACCAGCAACAGCGAGAGTGATTTCGCGCAGGAAGCGAAGACGATTCTGCAGCGAGCCGCCATATTCATCATCACGCTGGTTGGTATGGGCCGAAATGAACTGGTTTACCAGGTACCCGTTCGCGCAGTGAAGCTCCACCCCGTCAAAACCTGCTTCCAGCGCATTTCGGGCTGCTTGGGCGTAGAGCTCAACCAGTTCCTTTACCTCCTCGGTGGACAGGGCTCGTGGGGTCGATGGGTCGGCCAGTGTGCCCGTGCCGGGGCCAGTTTCGATGAACACTTTGACGTTGTCCGCGCGGATGGCTGATGGCGCGATGGGCGCTTCACCACCGGGTTGCAGCGATGTGTGCGACACGCGGCCCACATGCCAAAGTTGAGCAAAGATCACCCCCCCTTCGGCGTGAACAGCGTCGGTGACCTTACGCCAGCCTTGTATCTGTTCCGGGCTATGAATGCCGGGTGTCCAGGCATAACCCTGTCCTCGGGGTTCGATCTGTGTGCCCTCGGTCACCATGAAGCCAGCACCGCTGCGCTGACGGTAATAGGTGGCCATCAGGTCGTTCGCAATATTGCCGGGTTGGGAGCTGCGCGAACGCGTCAGTGGCGGCAGAACGATACGGTTCTTGAGGGTGTATGGGCCCAGCTGAGTGGTTTTAAAAAGTTCTGAGTGTGTCATTTTGCTTACCTGCATATCTAAAATATTCGATGTCGTAGGTCGAAAAACATGGATCAACGAGCTCTGAAGAGCCTAGCGGTGCTTCGTTGAGGCTGACGTAGATATTCTTCTTCTGGCTGTAGGCTTCCAGCATTGACTTGTGAGTTTCCCGTCCTGGGCCAGATTTCTTATCGCCACCAAAGGGGCATGGGCTGAGGTCTCATGGTAGGTATCGCTGGAATCTTTCATGGGGGTACCACCTGAGGTTTCTAGTGCGGGTTACGAGCCAAGGCTATTCGCAATATCTATATATGTCAATATGTCGCTATTATTTCCGGCACGTATGCATATTTTCACGCCCTTGCAGCTCACTTCTGGATCAGCTGGGAACGCGCCGTGCTTCGCACCAGGGTTGTCTATGAGTCTCTGGCTATTCCCCCAGGCCCTGGGGAAATAGCCTGGGGTTTGAGAAAGCCTGCTTAAGGTGGTCGTACACCAATCGCACCCGCTTCGATACAGGACCCTGCTGCGGGCGGTATATGAACAGATCCCATGGCGCTGGAGCGAGATCAGCCAAAACAGCAACCAGCTTTCCTGACCGCAGATGAGGCTCAGCCAGATAGGCAGGAATTTGGCCAAAACACATGCCTGCCAGGGTGGCTTCCAATTCCGTATCTGGATCATCACAGATAAGCGCTGGCTGCCTGGGCGTGAACGTTTGCCCGTCGGCAAATAGCCAAGGCCAAGGGCGGCCATTTTTCCGGTCGATCAGGACTGAAAGTGGCAGCTTAGCTAAGGCATCCAAAGATTCAGGTGGTGTCTTTTGGCCTAGGAGAGACGGGGACGCGACAACGTAAAACTGCACGGGAGCTAAGGCACGTGCAATGTAGCGCCGGTCGCGAATAACCCCCACCCTGATACCAATATCGATATGCGCCTCAACAGCATCAGTCATCTGATCTTCCAAGCGGAGATCGAATTGCAGGTCAGGATGTGCAGCGGCCAGGGGCTGAAGAAACGGTATTAGGAAGCGCCTGCCAATAGCATGTGGAGCCGTAATCCCCACCCTACCTGACAGCTCAGGCTCCGTCCTGTGCGACCGGAATAGCGTATCGAAATGATCCAGAGCTGACCTGGCATCTTTGGCGTAATTCTGACCGAAAGCAGTGATGCTCACCTGGCGGGTATTGCGGTGGAACAGTGATTCGCCAAGCTCAGTTTCCAGGGCTTGAATGGCTCGAGTCACCCCTTGTGGGGAGATGCCTAATCGAGTTGCCGCTTCGCGGAAGCTACCTGCCTCTGCTGCTGTGCAAAAAATCCTAACCATCTCCATGCGGTTAAGCATGTTGCCCCTCCCATTTATTCCATTTTCAGGAATAGCATAATCCAATCATTTCCATTTATTGAGATCAATCATGGGTCTAAAGTTTGCGCACTGCCAGGTTAACCAACCATGGCGAAGTATAAAACCACCGATGAGGTTCTCAGCATGAGCAATAACATTTCTGGAAAAGTTGTCGTTATCACCGGTGCCAGCAGCGGCCTGGGTGAGGTTACTGCACGCCACCTTGCTGCGCTTGGCGCTCGCGTAGTGCTGGCTGCACGTCGCAAAGATAAACTCGACGCATTGGTGGCTGAGCTGACCAATGCAGGTGGTCAGGCAATCGCGTATCAGACCGATGTTACCTCTCAGGAAGAGGTCAAAACGCTCATTCAAGGTGCCGTGGACACCTACGGTCGCATTGATGTACTGATCAACAATGCCGGACTGATGGCGATTGCACCGCTCAGCGATACTCGCACTGACGAGTGGGATCGCATGATCGATATCAACATCAAGGGTCTGCTGTACGGAGTCGCGGCTGCATTGCCAGTCTTCCAGAAACAAAACAGTGGTCACTTCATCAACATCGCATCGGTTGCAGGCCTGAAAGTGTTCAGCCCAGGTGGCACCGTGTACAGCGGCACCAAGTTTGCTGTGCGGGCTATCTCCGAAGGACTGCGTCACGAAGTCGGTGGCAGCATCCGCACCACGACTATCGAACCGGGCGCCGTGGACTCCGAACTGAAATTCGGCAGCACCCACCAACAGAGCCGCGATTTCGTGGTGGACTTCTACAAGCATGCAATTCCCGCCGAATCGGTCGCTCGAGCTATCGCCTTCGCAATTGAGCAGCCTGCTGACGTGGATATTAACGAGATCGTTCTGCGCCCAACCGTGCAGGAGTTCTAAAAGTTGAGGGTCTGTCTCTTCGGCGTCAGGCCCCGCTTATCTGGAGTGAAAAGCGGTGAGCAACGTAACTGATTCGCTGTAAATGAGGGAGTTATGAAAGAGCCGGCCAATATCAATACGACGACCGTACAACCCACCCCGACCGCCACCGTGTACGGCATGCCGGCTTATGCCGATCGTGCTGCAGCCGAACCGCTTCGTTCCTTGCACGGGAGTTAGCGCGGGCCGAGTAGCTTAGTTCGCCAAATGTTGCCAGCTTCGCGGGGCATTGATCGTCGCCACACGGTTTTTAAGTGCATGATTTCTCTACCGAGAAATCATGCTTTAGTAAGCATACTCGGCAAGCACGTCACCTAAGCAAAAGAAATTGCGTATTCCGTTCCGTAACCTGACAGGATCCGTTCTACCTCACTACGCAACGTCGCGAAGCTTTCATAGGCGGTCAGCGGCAGCCAGGCATACTTGACCTGGCGCCAGAGGATTTCGATCAGGTTCAACTCGGGCGAGTAAGTCGACAGGTAGACCACGTGGACCCGCTGGCCCAGCCACTCCAGGCGCTTGCGTTGGAAGGACTCCGAACGATGTATGCTGGCATTGTCCAACACCACGATCACGAAGGTATCCGGCGCTTTCTGGGCAATGAAGTGGTCGAAGGCAGCGATGACCGTCTCCGTCGTCACCGACTCGGTGGTGGACTGATAGACCAGTTTGCCTTGCCGATTCAGGAAGCCCAGTACGTTGAGCCGGCGACTGCGCGAGTAGGCGGTCATCTCCAGTGGTTTCCCGACAGGACTCCACGCATAGGGCAAGGCAGATGACTGGGAAAACCCAGATTCATCAAAATAGTAAAGCTCTGCGATACCCTGATCTTCCCAGGCCTGAAGCGCTGACATCAGGCCTTGCGTGTTGCTGGGGGAAACAAGTCGCCCATTATGCGCAAAAACTTATGTGCTGTCACTTACCTAAATAAGGGCAATCGAAGTGGCTAATCATGCGGGACCCGACATGTAACTATTGAAAAGTCATGTTTTTGCTCTAACGATAAAACCCTGAGAGGTAAAAAAGAGTAAACAATAGGGAAGTCATTGAAGGCGTCTGGTGTCGGTCACAGAGCTTGGCTAGAGTGATTTACGAAACGGTGTTCGTTAATTTGCTCAATCACCTTGATCAGGAGGATCACCATGCCCCATGAAACTGAAGAGGTATTGCAAAAGCGCCGCTCGCGCCGCCAGGTGCTGGCCAGCCTTGGGCTGGGTGCCGCAGCGCTCTACGTTGCTCCCACGTTCCTGTCGATGGGGCAGGCGGAAGCGCGCGGCCGTCGCTCACGGCACAGCCGTTCACGTCCCAGCTACTCACGTCCCAGCTACTCACGTCCTCGGCATAAGCATCATGCCCGTCGTCGTGATGAGCGATACTACCGCCCTCATGATCGTCGCCGGGCTGGCTATTCGCGTCCGCATCGATCCCGCTGGGAGCGCGATGGTGTCATCGAAATTCGCTTGAGCCGCGTACTGCCAAGGTGGTAACGGCCGATGACAACCCACACCACTCACGATATCAGCCTGCCCAGTCTGGGCCCCTGCCTGCGCCTGGTAGAGGCGGAGGAGCTGTTGCCCGTGTTGCAGCAGGCCATGCCAGGCTGGCCCATCGAACGCTGCCCGGTGTTGCCGGAAGCCCCGGACATCTGCGTTTGGCAGCACCCCGACGGCTACTGGCAGGAAGCGCCCGCGCTGCCCCAGGGTGCCTTGTTGGACACCGATGTTGGCACTGCCTGTAGCGTCGTCGCCGATTTGGCCGGGGCGTTCCTGCATCGCCACCCTGAGCTGGTGGGCTTGCACTGTGGCTCGGTGGAGCTCAACGGGCAGCTGGTGATTTTTCCTGATGCCCACCGTGCTGGAAAAAGCACCTTGACCTCGGCATTTGCTGCCGCAGGCTGCCGTGTATTCGGGGATGATGTGCTGGCGCTCAATCCTGAAGGTGAAGGCATCGCGCTTGGCGTGGCACCGCGTTTGCGGTTACCGGTCCCGGAGGCCTTGTCGGTAGATTTTCAGCACTTCGTGGCCTGCCATCTTGGTCCTTTCGACGACCGTTACGGTTATCTGAACTTGTCGAGTTCCCAACTGGCAGCCCATGGCGACCGCTCCCCGCTGGGGGCCGTGCTGCTGATCGACCGAGACCCCACGTTGACGGCCCCCCAACTGACACGCCTGCAGCCCGGCGATGGCCTATGGCAGTTGTTGCAACAGAACTTTGCCGAGCACGAGTCGGATCAGGCGCTGATGGATCGCTTCCTGCCGCTACTGCAGCGGCTACCGTGCTTTCTGCTGCGATACTCGGATGCTTATGAGGCAGCCCTGTGGCTGGCACAGCGCTGGGAGGGTCAGCCGTTCTCAGCAGATCGGCAGCAGGGGCAATCGGTGGCAAGTGCTGAACGGGCGGAGGTGCCTGCGCTGCCCTTGGATGACGCCCGCTACTGGCACACCAGCCCGGCAGCCTTCGAGTGGTCGCTGGGCGATGAGCTGTTCGTGATTGGTCAGAACGGGGGTGATATTCATCGAATGAACGCGACCAGCCGCGCAGTATGGGCTCTATTGCAGCATGAGCCGATGAACCTGCAGGAATTGAGTGAGACGCTCGTGGCGTTCTTCGAAGGGGCGTCGCTGCCGCAGGTAACGCGTGACGTGGCACAGTTGCTGGCCAATCTGGCTAAGGCGGGCTTGCTGCACAGTGTTGAAGCAGAGGTTGACAGGGTGACTGAGTGACCGGCTAACGCCAATGGTCGCGCCAGGCCTTCAATACCCGCTCGGGGTACCAGGTTTGCCCAAGGCTGCCGTTGTAGCGAGCCAGAGCGCGGGTGAAGTCACCCCGCTCGACGGCAAGATAGTGGGCCAGAATGGTGCTGCCGTAGCGCAGATTGCGGTTGGGTTCGGTCAGGTCGTCCATGGGCAGGCCCAGCTCGGTGACTCAGAAGGGCATGATCTGGCCCCCACTGCGAGCCCCAGGATCAGGGCTCGCACCAGGCCGTACCGCATGAGGGGGCGATCAGCCCTGCGCCAGGCCCGCTTTTTCACGCAGGAACTCGACGATCGTGTCGGCGGGCACCATGGTGGCGTCGCTGTCGCGGCGGCCCTTGTACTCCAGCTCGCCGTTGTCCAGGCCACGGTCGCCGATCACCAGGCGGTGCGGCACGCCCATCAGTTCCAGGTCGGCGAACTTGACGCCGGGACGAGTGTCGCGGTCATCCAGCAGCACGTCCAGACCTGCCGCCGTGAGTGCCTGGTAGAGGCGCTCAGACTCTTCACGCACCCGCTGAGACTTGTGGGCGTTCATGGGCACCAGCGCCACCTGGAAAGGCGCGATGGCGTTGGGCCAGATGATGCCTGCATCGTCGTGGTTCTGCTCGATGGCAGCGGCAACCACACGGGTCACGCCAATGCCGTAGCAGCCCATGAACGGGTGGCTGGTCTTGCCGTTGTCGCCCAGTACGCTGGCATTCATGGCCTGGGAGTACTTCTGGCCCAGCTGGAACACATGACCCACTTCGATACCGCGTTTGATCAGCAGGGTGCCTTGACCATCCGGCGAGGGGTCGCCCTCTACCACGCTGCGCAGGTCGGCGACCTGGGGCAGGGGGGCGTCGCGCTCCCAGTTGATACCGAAGTAGTGCTTGCCATCGACGTTGGCGCCCGCGCCGAAGTCGCTCATTAAGGCAACGCTGCGGTCAATGATAATCGGCATTTCTAAACCGACCGGACCCAACGAGCCAGGGCCTGCACCCACGGCGGCACGAATTTCTTCTTCGCTGGCCATGGTCAGCGGGGCTTTTACCTGAGGCAGGTTTTCCGCTTTGACTTCGTTGAGTTCGTGGTCGCCGCGAACCAGCAGTGCAATGAGACCACCTTCCGCCGCGTGAACCATCAGCGTTTTGACGGTTTTCTCAATGGGCAGCTTGAACTGCTCTACCAGCGTGGCGATGGTTTTGGCATCCGGTGTATCAACCAAACGCATCTCTTCGCTAGGGGCGGCGCGCTCGACGTTGCTGCCCAGCG
Organism: Halomonas sp. KX33721; assembly: GCF_001596805.1. Taxonomy (NCBI): domain Bacteria; kingdom Pseudomonadati; phylum Pseudomonadota; class Gammaproteobacteria; order Oceanospirillales; family Halomonadaceae; genus Halomonas; species Halomonas sp. KX33721. The sequence continues at coordinate 28,799 of NZ_LVIA01000020.1, forward strand.
GTGCGGGCAGCGCTTCGGCTTTTTCGATGTTAGCAGCGTAATCAGATGCGTTGGAGAACACGATATCGTCTTCGCCGGAGTCGGCCAGCACGTGGAATTCGTGAGAGCCCGTGCCGCCAATAGAGCCGTTGTCAGCAATCACTGGGCGGAAGTCGAGGCCCAGGCGTGTGAAAATACGCGAATAGGCGTCGTACATGCTTGGTAAGTCTCTTTGAGCGAGGCTTCGTCCAGGTGGAAGGAGTAGGCATCTTTCATGATGAACTCACGCGAGCGCATCACGCCAAAGCGCGGGCGAATCTCATCACGGAATTTGGTTTGAATCTGGTAGAAGTTCACCGGCAGCTGCTTGTAGCTGGCGATCTCTTTGCGCACCAGGTCAGTGATGACTTCTTCATGAGTGGGGCCTACGCAGTAATCGCGCTCGTGGCGATCTTTCAAACGCAGCAATTCCGGGCCGTACTGCTCCCAGCGGCCAGACTCCTGCCATAGATCGGCGGGCTGAACGGCAGGCATCAATACTTCTTGTGCGCCGGCCCGGTTCATCTCTTCACGCACGATGGCTTCCACTTTGCGCAGAGTGCGTAGCCCCAGGGGCAGCCAAGTGTACAGGCCCGAGGTGAGACGGCGGATCATCCCGGCGCGCAGCATTAACTGGTGGCTGATGACTTCAGCATCGGCCGGGGTTTCTTTTAATGTCGCAATCAATAATTGGCTGGCGCGCATGGGCGTGAGCATTCCTTGGTTGGTAGCGGTGATGCTGGATCGTTGTGTCGAACGTAGCGCTTAATTTAGCGTTGAATCCGGCATTGTACGGCTAAGCGGGTAAGGCGGCAAAATCCTACGTCAGCAGCCAAACGTGTGCTGTTCTTGAAGTATGCTAGAATCAAGCGGCATTTGATTCGATAGTCGCTGATTTGAACACAACAAACACGACAGCATCGGCTATCGGTACGTTAAGATTTCGAGGGAACCTCCATGCAGCAAGCAGTTCGCCGTTGGTTAACGGGGGCCGTTGTAGGTGTCTCCATTGTGGCATTGAGCGGTTGCGGTACCATGTTTTACCCTGAGCGTAAGGGGCAGTTGAGCGGTGATGTAGACCCGGTGGTGGCGATTGCCAATGGTGTGGGTCTGCTGTTTTTCATCGTTCCAGGGGTGATTGCCTACGCCGTGGATTTCTCTAATGGCACTATCTATCTTCCCAGCGCGAGTAGCGCATCGGTAGATATTCACCACTTAGACGACGCTATGGATGTAGCCTCATTAGAGAAGCTACTGTCAGATAAGGCCGGCCAACCGGTTAGCTTAGAAAACGAGCTGCTGGTGATTGAAGAGATGGACAGCCTGGATGAAGCGCTGGCCATGGTGCGGATGTCCGGCGTGCTGGATGAAGAGCGGCTGGCCACGATGTAGAGGGCTGGCATCTTTATCTGAACGGACGTCTTAAACGCCCCTGGCAGGTTAACCGGCCAGGCGCGTTTATGTATTGCCGCACCGCTTTTTAGGATGCTGCTTTCGCTGTGGTGATTTTCAATACCGCTAAGCCAGCCACCAAGCCCCAAAAGGCTCCTCCGATCCCCAGCAGCGTAATGCCCGAACCGGTCAGCAAAAACGTCACGATGGCCGCATCGCGCTGTTCGCTTTTTTCAAATGCGCCTGCTAAACCGCCGCTTAGCGTACCCAACAGCGCAATACCTGCCAGTGCCAAGACGAGAGCGCTGGGCAGGGCGTTAAATATGCCGGTCACCGTTGCCCCAAAAATACCCATGGTTATATAGAAAACGCCTGCGGCAACGCCTGCGGTGTAGCGCCGTTTGGGGTTGGGATGAGCATCCGGCCCCATGCACACGGCGGCGCTAATAGCGGCCATATTCAGCGCGTAACCACCAAACGGTGCGAGCAGCAGCGTAGCGCTGCCTGTCCAGGCGATCAGCGGCGAGCTGTTGGGGTGGTAGCCTGACGCCCGCAGTACCGCGACGCCAGGCAGATTTTGAGTCGCCATGGTAATCACGAACAGCGGTACGCCAATACTCAGCAGCGTCATTGGGTTGAACGCGGGGGCGGTAAAAACTGGGAGCGTGGGCGTGAGCGGAATACCCTGCGTGCTGATTTGGCCTTGTAACAGGGCAATCGCCACGCCGGTGAGTAGCACCCCCGGCACTGCCAGCGTGGGCCATAAGCGTCTGCCTGCCACCCAGGCGGCCAGCATGGCCAGCGGCAGCAGCCACTGACGCTCCATTACGTTAAACAGCTCTAGCCCAAAGCGCAGCAGAATGCCGGCCAGCATGGCGGAGGCAATGGCGCTGGGAATGTGGCGCATCAAGCGCTCGAACAGCCCCGTGACCCCGCATAAGGTGATCAGCAGCGCTGAGAACAGAAACGCGCCGATAGCTTCTTCGATAGGAATGCCAGGTAGGCTCGTCGCCAGAAACGCCGCCCCCGGTGTCGACCACGCCGTTAATAGCGGCATCCGGTAGCGCAGCGACAGCCCCAGCGAAGTCAGGCCCATCCCAATGCCTAGTGCCCACAGCCATGAGCTGATTTGTGCGGTGCTGGCCCCTGCGGCCGCCGCCGCTTGGAAAATAATCGCTGCCGAGCTGGTATAGCCAATCACTACGGCGACGAAGCCCGCAATGATCGTCGACAAACTAATATCGCGCCAAAGACTGGGCGCAGCGGAGTCGTGGCAGGTGGATGGCGCTTCCATGGGTGGCCTCTCCCAAGCTGTGATGGCAAAATGTGCGTTATAGCGCACGCCTTTCACGTTACCACTGTGCGTTATAACGCACAATAGGGGCAGCAGACTGTGTCACATATCCAAAGCGGTAGTCAGGAGAAGCCCATGGCCAGTGAGCCACACACCATTGCGCAACATATTGCGGGGACGGTGCGGCAACTGCGCAAAGAGCGTGGCTGGAGCCTGGATCGTGCTGCTGGTGAAACCGGGGTGAGCAAAGCCATGCTCGGCCAGATCGAACGGGGCGAGTCCAGTCCGACGGTCTCGACGCTCTGGAAGATTGCCAGCGGCTTTCGGGTGTCGTTTTCGACGCTGTTCGATAGCGACAAGCCCGCATTAGGGGAACTGCACCGGGATGGCTGGGAGTCGGTATGGGGCGACGACAGCGCCGGTATGCAGGCGCGGCTACTGTTTCCTTACGACCCGCTGCTGGGCTTCGAGATGTTCATGATCGAGCTCGCACCGGGGGCGCTCAGTGAATCGTCGGCGCACGCTAGCGGGGTGGTGGAGCACATCGTGGTGGTGGAAGGAGAGATGGAGCTACGCATTGACGAGCGCTGGCAAACGCTTCGGGCAGGCGAGGGGCTGCGCTTTTTTGCTGACCGGCCCCACGCTATGCGCAATAACACCGCGACGCGATTACGCTTTCACGACGTGATTCACTACTTGCCCGGCGCGGCCTCTGGCACTTGAGCGCGCAGCCAGTTGAGCTCGTCGGCCCAGATCTCGGGTTCGATGGTCTCTAAAATCATCGGAATGCCGTGGATGCGCTCGTCTTGCATAATGGTGCTAAAGGCATCTAGCCCAATATTGCCCTTACCCAGGCTGTGGTGGCGGTCAACGCGGCTGGCAAAGGCGCTTTTGGCATCGTTCAAGTGCATGCCGCGCAAGTACTCAAAACCTACGACCTTGCCAAGCTCATCCAGGGTGGCCTGTGTCGCGTCGCGGGTGCGGAGATCGTACCCGGCAGCGAAAGCGTGGCAGGTATCGATACACACGCCCACCCGGGATTTATCCTCCACCTGATCGATAATCTCGGCCAAGTGCTCAAAACGCCAGCCGAGGTTGGTGCCTTGGCCCGCGGTGTTTTCGATGACCGCGGTCACGCCCTGGGTGGCATCCAGAGCCAGGTTGATGGATTCGGCAATGCGCGACAGGCAGTCGGCTTCGCTGATCTTGTTCAAATGGCTGCCGGGGTGAAAGTTGAGCAGCGTCAACCCTAGCTGCTCGCAGCGCTGCATCTCATCCAAAAACGCCGCGCGGGACTTGGCCAGCCCTTCAGCTTCTGGGTGACCCAGGTTAATCAGATAGCTGTCGTGGGGCAGAATCTGTTCAGGGCCAAAGCCGTGGGTTTTGCAGGCCTGCTTGAAGGCCGCAATGGCCTCGTCCGTTAGCGGTTTCCCCTTCCACTGACGCTGGTTTTTGGTGAACAGCGCAAACGCCGTTGCACCGATATCAACAGCACGAAGGACGGCCTGATCCGCGCCGCCCGCCGCGCTAACGTGCGCACCAAGATAGTTCATCGTTCTCCTTATTACGTTGTCCCAGTGACGTTGCCCTAGTGACGTTGCCTGAATGTAAACAGGTTAAATAGGTTAAGCGGGCTGGCCTGCGCGCTGGCGGTTGTCTAGGTAGCGTTTAAAGGCAGCAGGTTCATCGGTAATGGCGCTGGCAATGCCCCAGGCCCAGCGGCTATCAAACGCGCTGGGGTCGTTGGCGGTGTAGCAAAGAATTTGGTAACCGTCGCGGCACATGGCGGCGGCCTGGGTCTGTTTGAGCCGCGGCCAATGAGGGTGAATACTAAACGCCTCGACCGCTTCGCACTGTTCGCGCCAGTTTTTGGGCACACTGCCAAACAGCGCCCCTAACGCCAGGGCCTCTTTAGGGGCATGTTGGCGGCAGTGGGCTAAGGCGACGGGGTCGAACGACGAGATCACTAGCCGCTCAGGGGGGAGGGCGGCTAGAACAGCAGGCAAGACCACGTCCACCAAACGGATGGGATCACGCCCTTTGTTGACCTTAATTTCTAGATTAACGCCCATTTCCAGCTCGTTGAGTAGGGCGAGCATAGCCTCAAGGCTGGCCATCTTTTCCCCCGCAAAGCGGTCACCAAACCAACTGCCCACATCTAACTGCTGAGCCTGCTGCCATGTCAGGTTGACGAGCTCACTACGGCCATCTGAGCAGCGGCGAACGTCGCCATCGTGCCAGATGACCGGTGTATCATCCTTCAGCAGCTGTACATCCAATTCCACCCAGGTTGCGCCTGCTTGGTGGGCGGCGCGTACGGCTGCCAGGGTGTTTTCGGGCGCGGCAGCGGAGTAGCCGCGGTGGGCGATGAGCGTGGGGACAGAAATTGCGGGATGGGTCATAGCCACTCCGTGTCGTGGTCGCCAATTGAGCGTCATGAAGCACAATGTTGCCAAGTTTAGCATGGGTGCATGACGACGACGTGTCGGCCTAGTGAGCTAATGGCTTGATTAATGACGCTCAACGCGGTTGGATAGCGCGCAGGGTATGTCCAATAATTAACAACAGGAGTGTCATTAATGTCTAAGCGTATCCAGTTTTCCAAGACCGGTGGTGCCGAGGTGTTGGAATGGGTGGAGGTCGAACCGGCTGCCCCCGCTGCTGGTGAAGTGCGTATCGCCAATAAAGCGGTGGGGCTTAACTTTATCGATATCTATTTCCGCACGGGATTATATCCCGCGCCTGCCATGCCGTCTGGGCTGGGAACGGAGGGCGCTGGCACGGTGGATGCCGTCGGCGAAGGTGTGACGCATCTCAAAGTCGGCGACCGGGTGGCTTACGCCCAAGGCCCGCTGGGCGCATACGCCGAACTGCACACGCTGCCTGCGTCCAAAGTCGTCAAGCTCCCGGATTTTATCGATTTTGAAACCGCTGCCGCTAGCCTGCTGAAAGGCTTAACGGTGCAGTATCTGCTGCGTCAAACCTATGAGCTTAAAGGCGGTGAGACCATTCTGTTCCACGCGGCGGCCGGGGGCGTTGGCTCTATTGCCTGCCAGTGGGCTAAAGCGCTGGGCGTGAAGCTGATTGGTACGGTGAGCTCTCAGGAAAAAGCTGACCTAGCCATGGCCAACGGTGCATGGGCGACCATCAACTACACCGAAGAGAACGTGGTAGAGCGGGTGCGCGAGCTGACCAACGGCGAGATGTGTGACGTAGTGTATGATTCGGTGGGTAAAGACACCTGGGAAATGTCGCTGGACTGCTTGAAGCCTCGTTCGCTGATGGTGAGTTTCGGCAACTCTTCTGGCCCTGTGGATGGCGTGAATATCGGTATTTTGAACCAAAAAGGCGCGCTGTTTGTGACTCGCCCAAGCCTGAACGGCTACGCCGACACCCGTGAGCGCCTAGAGATGATGTGCGACGAGTTTTTCGCCATGATTGAGAGCGGCAAAATCCACATCGACGTAGCCAACCGCTACCCGCTGCAAGACGCCGGTAAGGCTCAGGATGCACTACAGAGCCGTAAAACTACCGGTTCTACTATTTTATTGCCGTGATAATGGTACTAGAGATGATCGGAATCATCCCGTAGCGGGGGTCTTTCGCCATGGATGGTGAAAGTAGCGTCCATGGAAGGATTCACAGCGCCCCCGCCTAGGGTTGTTCCGGTCTGATGACATTACTAAGCGACTGTTTAGGCAATCTCTATATACGCTCCCAACTGACGCATTCGGCTCTCAAAGCGGGTCACGTTATCGACCAGCTGGTCGGGGCCGAATGCCACGCACTCCGCCAAAATCGCTTCGCTGAGTGTAATTGCCGCTAATATCGACGGGAAAAAGTGCGGCGTAGCGTTGGCAACGGTAAACGTTACGCTGGCCCCCGGCACCAGCGGCGAGCGCAGCGTGTCGGTAATTACAATCGCCTGCACGCCGTTGGCGCGAGTAATCTCCAGCGCCTTCACCGTCTCGGCGCAGTAGGGTTCAAAGCCAAACGCCACTACCACATCCTGCTCGTTGAACGGGGCCAACTCGGTGAGCAAGCCTCCCTCCTGTCCGCGAATGAGCGTCACTTCCGGCATCGCAATGCGCCCCACGTAGGCAAAGTGGTACGCGCAGGCGAAGGTGTCGCGAAACCCGACCACGGCGACTCGCCGCGCGGATAAGATTCGCTCGGCGGCCTCTTTGACGCGCTTTTGGTTATCCGCCGTAAACAGCCTGCCAATATTATCGAAGGCAGCGTCGCCTACCTCCGCAAACAGCGCCGCTTCTGGGTTTCTGTGCTGCTGATTCAACTGGCTGGCGCGGCCGGATAGCTCCACCGGCGCTGCCTGTACCGCCGATTGAAATACTTCCCGAAACGGCTCGTAGCTCTCGAACCCAAGCCGCTTGGCTAGCCTGACCAGGGTGGAGGGAGTGACGGATGCTGCCTGAGCCGTTTTGCGGATCGACTGAAACGCCATCTCTGTAGGATGTTCCAGCACGTAGCTGGCGGCGCGCTTGAGCTGTGGGCTAAGCGCTGCATAGCTCTCGGCTAGCTGCTGGTGAATGCTGTCCAGGCTGGTGGCGTGAGTGGCGTTGTCTGGCATGGCACCCTCTCTATGAAAATAAAACATTTGTGCCAATGATAGATGTTTTTGCTACAGATGTATTGACGTTGTCCCAGCGACTACTCTATCGTTCAAAAAATACATACGTTTCTTTTTATTCAAAATAAAGAAACAAACGTTTCGTTAAGTTTTGACGACTGATCCGATGAGGTTAAAAAAAAGCACCATGCCTGCTGACGCTACTGCGCTGCCCAATTATGAAACGCTGCTGGTCACTCTGGATGCCCGCGTATTGACCGTGCGACTGAATCGCCCACAGCGCCTCAACGCCGTTGTTGAGGCGCTCTACCAAGAGCTGCTGGATGTGCTGCGAATAGCACAGCAGTCGCCTCAGGTTAGGGCGGTGGTGCTGACCGGTGAGGGGCGCGCGTTTTGTGTCGGTGCCGATATGAAGGCCCACGGCAGCGCTAAGCGCACGCTGTTTCAGCGCCGGGCGTATTTGCAGCTGGGCAACGACGTATGCGAAGCCATCACCAAACTCAGTAAGCCGGTGGTAGCAGCCGTGAACGGCTATGCGCTGGGGGCAGGCGCGGAGATGGCGGTCTCCTGCGATTTTATCGTGATGGCTGACGAGGCGCAGATTGGTTTTCCAGAAACCAGTATTGGCACTTGCGTGGGCGGCGGTGTTTCAAAATTGCTGCCTCAACTGGTAGGGCTCACCCAAGCCCGGCGCTTGCTCTATCTGGGCGACAAACTTCATGGGCCAGAAGCCGCCAGGATCGGCTTGGCGCTGGCCAGCTACCCCCAAGCGCAGCTGATGGCCGAAGCGCAAACACTCGCCGAGCGGCTTGCCAAGCAGGCGCCGGTCTCCATGGCGATGCTCAAACCGCTGGTCAATCGCAGCGCCCATACCAGCATGGAGAGCCAGCTGCAGCAGGAGCTGGACGCGGTGTTTACCTGCTCCACGACCGATGATTGGCAAGAGGGGGTCGATGCCTTTGCCGAGCGGCGAGCGCCAAATTTTTTGGGTCAATGATCTCGGCCCTCTTGAATTAGCTTGGTATCACTCCGTCACGCACTTCTTTGTCAAACAGGTCACGCAATGAATACTCTCGAAGGCCATCTTCCAGTCTGCAGCCCGCTGCATGATATCTTAGCGCCCTCTGGCATTGCCGTAGTAGGCGCTTCTGCAGACCCCACCAAACGGGGCTACAAAGCCATGGTTGGGCTGATTAATGGCGGCTACCAGGGACATATTTACCCCATCAATCCCAAAGCCGATCACATTTTAGGCGTGCAGGCGTGGCCTTCACTCACCGAGATGCCTGGCTGCCCTGAGCTTGCGCTGCTGTGTACGCCTGCCGCCACCGTGCCTGCGCTGATTGCCGAGTGTGGCCGCCGGGGGGTGAAGGGGGCGGTCATTCTGGCTAGCGGGTTTGGCGAAACCGGCGAAGAGGGGGCAGCGCTGGAGGCGCAAATGATGGAGGCCGCCCGTGCCCACGGTGTGCGTATTATCGGCCCGAATACCTCCGGCATGTTTAACCTGCACCACCAGATCAACTTGCTGGCGCTGGAGAACGTCAAACCGGGCGATATCGGTATTGTTTCCCAATCCGGCAATATGCTGCTCTCCCTGGCGTTGGAGGCACAGCACAACGGGCAGGTGGGGTTTAGCACCTACGTTGGCCCGGGCAACCAGAGTGATATCGGCTTTAACGATTACCTGTGCTACCTAGGGGAAGACGAGCATACCCGTGTGGCGACGCTCTACGTGGAAGGCTTCCGTGATGGGCAGCAGTTTCTGAAAGTGGCCCGTGACGTGACCGCCATGAAGCCGGTGGTGGTGTATAAATCCGGTGCCACCGAGCAGGGCCAAAAAGCCGCCAGCTCCCATACCGGTGCGTTGGCCGGTAGCTACCAAATGACCGTCGATTTGTTACGTCAGGCAGGCGTTAGCGTGGTGCAGTACTCCGATGAAATTCTGCCCGTGGCGGAAGGTTTGGGAAGGCTGCAAAAAGCCCCCGGTAAGCGCGTGGCGGTGATTTCTGACGGCGGCGGCCAAGCCACCATTGCCGCCGATCGTTTATCGGAGGCGGGCCTGACGCTGGCCGAGCTTTCTGACGCTACCCGCTCGGCACTGCGCAAGGTGCTACTGCCTCAGGCATCTACCCTTAACCCGGTGGACGTGGCGGGCTCCTCGGATGCGAACCCCTCGCTGCTGGCAAGCTGCATTGAGCTGGTGATGGCGGATGAAGGCGTCGATAGCGTCTTTCTGGTCGGCATGTTCGGCGGGTATAGCCTGCGCTTTGCGGAATCGCTGATGGGCGTTGAGATGCGTGGCGCAGAGCGCATGGTAGAGCTTGCTCAAGCCTCCGAGAAGCCGCTGGTAATTTACAGCCTCTACGCACCCATCAAGCCGCCTGCGCTGCGCCGTTTACACGAAGCCGGTTTGCCGGTGTATTCCTCGATTGAGCATGCGGTGCGCGTGCTTGCTGCCCTAGGTGAGCGAGGAGAGTATCTGGCCATCCAACAGGCGCAGGAGACGATAGCGCCCGCCGCGCCAACGGAAACAGGCAAGGCCATGCTAAAAGCGGCCAAGGCGGAAGGGCGCGATTTACTGGAGTTTGAGGCGAAGGGGCTGCTGGCGGAACACGGTATCGCGGTGCCCGAGGAGTGGTTGGTGCGTCGTGAGGACGAACTCGCCGAGATCGCCCAGTGCACGCAGGGCAAGCCGCTGGCGATGAAGGTGGTCTCGAAAGATATTCTGCATAAATCCGACGCGGGCGGGGTCAAGCTCAACCTGGTGGGTGAAGCCCCACTGCGCGATGCCTTTCAGGCCATTCAGTCAAACGCCCAGGCTTACGACCCGAACGCCCAGATAGAGGGCGTGCTGGTCACGCCAATGGCTGAGAAGGGCGTTGAAGTGATTATCGGCATGCTGCGCGACCCGATTTTCGGCCCGGTGCTGATGTTTGGCTTGGGCGGCATTTTTGTGGAGGTGCTCGAAGACGTGGCCTTCCGCTCGCTGCCGCTGACCCTGCACGACGCGCAATCCATGGTCGATCAACTCAAAGCGCAAAAAGTGCTGGCGGGAGTACGCGGGGCGGCGGGTGTCGATAAGCAGGCGCTAGTGTCACTGCTGATGCAGGTATCCCAATTGGTGGAGGCCTACCCGGAGATTTGCGAGCTAGACTTGAACCCGGTGATTGCCTATCCGAAAGGTCATTCTGCCGCTAACTATGCCATCGTCGATGCACGAATTATTGTGGAGCGCCAATCATGAGCCGAACGCTACCTGAATTAACCGACGCTACCCTAACGCTGGAAAACCGTGTGGCAACGCTCACGCTTAACCGCCACGACGTGCGCAATGCGCTTACCGGCACGGCGCTGGTGGATGATATCATCGCCACCGCCGCATGGGTGAACCGTTGCCAGGACGTCTCGGTGCTGGTGATCACCGGAACGGGGAGCGCTTTCTGTGCCGGGGGTAATGTAAAAGACATGGCCGAACGCAGCGGCGACTTTGCGGGGGACGTAGCCGAAGTCGCTGAGCGCTATCGGCAAGGGATTCAGCGAATGCCCCTGGCACTTAATCAGGTAGAAGTGCCCATCATCGCCGCCGTGAATGGTGCAGCGATTGGTGCCGGGTTTGATTTGGCCAATATGGCGGATCTGCGTATTGCATCCCGTAAGGCGAGCTTTGGGGAGACGTTTCTCAACCTAGGCATCATCCCCGGCGATGGCGGGGCGTGGTTCATGCAGCGCCAAATTGGCTACCAGCGTGCCTTTGAACTAACCCTTTCAGGCCGGGTGATCAGCGCTGATGAAGCGCTTGCCTACGGTGTAGTGCTGGAAGTCGTGGAGCCGGAGCAGCTGATGGAGGCCGCTTTGGCACATGCCAAGCGCATCGCGGCCCAGCCGCCGAAAGCAACGCGCCTCACCAAGCGGCTCATGAAAATGGCCCCGGATATGGAGCTAAAGCCGTTTCTGGATGTGTGCGCCGTGTTCCAAGGCATGTGCCACAACGAGCCGGAACATCTAGAAGCCGTTGAGCGGTTACTGGCACGAATGAAACGCTAACCCGCGCGCTATTTTTTCCTATTTTTCAGTGCTTGTACGGCTGTATAGTCATCGCCTAATGTGATGCTGAACACTCCGCACTTTCCGTGTCAGGGAAGAGGAGCGACAACATAGGGAGATGGCACGCACATGACTCTGGAAAGCATAGGACTCTCTCCCAGCACGCTGGTATTCATCGTGCTGGGGCTCACGCTAGTCGCCTTTATTTGGGGCCGTTTCCGCTACGACTTGGTGGCCTTGGCTGCCTTGCTAGGCTCGGTGATGCTGGGGCTGGTGCCTGCGGATGACGCCTTTGCGGGCTTTGGGCATCCAGCGGTGATCACCGTGGCGGCGGTGCTGGTGTTGAGCCGTGGGTTTGAACGCTCCGGCGTGGTCGATGTCATCGCCAATCAGGTGCTAAAGGTGGGCGAGCGCCTGCTGCTACAGCTTCTGGTCCTGGTGGGCACGGTGGTCGTGCTTTCCGGTGTGATGAATAACGTGGGGGCGCTGGCGCTACTGCTGCCGGTGGCGATGCGCCTTGCACGGGAACACAATACGTCTCCTTCACTGCTATTAATGCCCCTGGCGTTTGGTTCGCTGCTGGGTGGTTTAACCACGCTGATTGGCACGCCACCCAACATCATCATTGCTGCTTACCGGGGCAATATGACCGGTGAAAACTTCGGCATGTTTAGCTTCTCACCGGTGGGCATTGTGGTAGCGCTTGCTGGCCTGATATTTATTGTGCTGGTGGGCTGGCGCCTAACGCCCAAGCGCAGCGGCCAGGCGTCGGCGGACGATATGTTCGACACCGCCAACTATCTGGTCGAGCTGAAAGTAACCGAAGACTCCAAAGCTAATGGGCTCACCCTCCAACAACTGCGCGATGAGCTTGATGAGACCATTCCTGTCTTAGCAGTGGTTCGTGAGGATAATCGCCGAGCGGGTTATCAATTCCACGGCGTTCTGCAGGAGGGCGATATTCTCCTGCTGGAAGCTGGCCCGGACGAGCTAAAGTTGCTGGAAGACAAAGTGGGCCTGAGCGCCATTGCCGAGCCTGAAGAGCCGGATGAAGCGCAGGAGCAGGAGCAGGAAACTGACGCTAAGAAGGGCGATGAGCGGCAGCCGGTGGATACCGAAGGCCTTCAGCTGATCGAGGCCGTGATACGCAACGATTCGATGATGGTTAACCGCAGCGTGCGGGAGCTGCGTCTTAACCACCAGTTCGGCTTGCATTTAGTCGCCGTCGCCCGTGACGGTGGCCGCTTAAAGCAGCGCCTGCGGGATATCCGTTTCCAAACCGGTGACGTCTTGTTACTGCAGGGAAGCGAAAACGAAATCGCCGATAGTTTATCAACCCTGGGCTGCCTGCCGCTGGCTAACCGAGAACTGCATTTGGGGCAGCCGCGCAAACTGGCGGTATCGGTGGGCATTTTTGCGCTAGCCATTGCGGCGATGATGTTTGACTTGTTGCCTGCCGCCGTTGCCATGAGCAGCGCCGCGCTGGCGTCGCTGCTGATTGGCGTGCTGTCGCTAAGGGATGGCTACCAAGCCATTGATGGCCCCGTTATCGTGCTGTTGGCCGCGATGCTGCCGGTGGGCGAGGCGCTGGAAACCAGCGGCGGTGCTGATATCATTGCCGATGCGCTGCTGCGGTTTGGCGTAGAGTGGCCGATTGTCGTTTCCTTGGTGGGGCTGTTTCTGCTCTCCATGCTCCTCTCCAACGTGGTAAACAACGCGGCAGCGGCTCTACTTATGGCGCCGATTGCGGCGAGCCTCGCCAACGGCTTCGATGCCTCGCTGGACCCGTTTTTGATGGTGGTAGCCGTCAGCGCCTCCTGTGCGTTTTTAACCCCGATTGGACACCAGTCGAATACCCTGGTGCTGGGCCCCGGGGGGTACCGGTTTGGAGATTACTGGAAACTGGGGTTGCCGCTTTCGCTTGTGGTGATGGCCGTAGCCATTCCCGCGATTTTGTGGGTGTGGCCGCTCTAACATAGCCTAAAGTAATGGCAGCACCTGGCCTGTTCGAATGTTCGCGCTATTAGATTCCGAAAATTTTGCTAATCTATAACGCACATAGACCAACAAATATCGAACAGGCCGGGCTTATGAACCAACAGTACCGCCAGGATGCCATCGTCGAACTGGTTCGCCAGCACGGCTATATGAGTATTGAACAGCTCACCGAACACTTCGCGGTGACGCCGCAAACCATCCGCCGTGACTTAAATACGCTGGCCAACGAAGGCCGCGTGAGACGCGTACATGGCGGCGTAGGCGTGGAATCAAGCACGGTGAATACCGCTTATAGCACCCGCAAAACGCTACACCTAGAAGAGAAAGAGCGCATTGCCCGTTGTTTGGCGCAGCACATTCCTCACCACGCATCGCTGTTCATTAATATCGGTACCAGTAACGAGATGATCGCCCAGGCGCTTTTAGAGCATCAAGGGCTGGAGATTATTACCAATAACTTGAACGTGGCGGCGATTCTTCAGCATAAAGAGGACTTCACCGTGATCATCGCGGGCGGGCAGGTACGTTCTCGGGATGGCGGGATCATCGGCGAGGCCACCATCGACTTCATCAATCAGTTCAAAGTGGACTACGGCATCATCGGGATCAGCGGCATCGACGAGGATGGCTCGCTGCTGGAGTTCGACTATCAAGAGGTACGCGTTGCCCAGGCGATCATTGCCAACTCCCGCCGGGTGTATCTAGCCGCCGACTACTCGAAATTCCACCGTAACCCGGTGGTGCGTCAGGGCAATATCTCACAGTTGGATGCGTTGTTTACCGACCGTAAGCCCCCCGAGGCGATTCAACGGCTGCTCACCCAACACGATGTAGCGCTGCACATTGCTTAGCGCCTGCTACAACAGCGCTTAGGGGTGCTTTGGCTAAGGTGGCAGAGTTTCATACTTGAGCATTCCATACGCCTGGAGTAGCCTTGAATGATAATAAAACGAAACAAAACAGACAAAATCGAAAGAACCTACAACAAAGTGAATGCGCTATGTCCTCCTTTATTCTCGCCATCGATCAAGGCACGACCAGCTCCCGCGCGATTCTGTTTGACCGCCAAGGCCAAATAGCGGCAGTTGCCCAGCAAGAGTTTCCTCAACACTTTCCGCAAGATGGGTGGATCGAACACGACCCGGAAGATATCTGGGAATCGGTGATCGCGACCTGCCGGGAAGTGCTCAGCAAAGCCCAGATAACCCCCGAACAAGTGGATGGGGTCGGCATTACCAACCAGCGTGAGACCACGGTGGTGTGGGATCGCGCCACAGGCAAGCCGCTATACAACGCCATCGTTTGGCAAGATCGTCGCACCTCCGAGCGCTGTCAGGCGCTACGCGACGAGGGGCATACTGAGTTAGTACAGTCGAAAACTGGACTATTGATCGACCCTTACTTTTCCGCCACCAAACTGGCCTGGATTCTCGATTGCGTCGAGGGCGCCCGCGAGCGTGCTGCCCGGGGCGAGCTGGCGTTCGGCACCGTCGATAGCTTTTTGATGTGGCGTTTGACCGATGGTAAACGTCACGTGACCGATGCCACCAATGCCTCGCGCACGGCGCTGTTCAACATTCATGACCAAACTTGGGACGAGGAGCTGCTGGCGCTATTTGATGTGCCCGCCAATATGCTCCCCGAGGTGAACGATTCCAGCGATGATTTTGGCACGGTCGAGGCCCACTGGCTGGGCGCGCCGCTGCCGATTGCAGGCGTCGCGGGTGATCAACAGGCGGCGCTGGTCGGGCAGGCGTGCTTTAAACCCGGTATGGGTAAAAGCACTTACGGTACCGGCTGTTTTATGATCGTGAATACCGGGGAAACGGCCTCGGTATCGCGTAATCGCCTGCTGACCACCATTGGCTACCGCATTAACGGCAAGCCCACCTATGCGATGGAGGGCAGCATCTTTGTGGCGGGAGCAACGGTGCAGTGGCTACGAGATGGTTTGAACCTGTTTGCCGATGCCTCGGAAACCGAAGCGCTGGCCCAGAAAACCCGCAGCGGCCACAGCATTTATTTGGTGCCAGCCTTTACCGGGCTAGGCGCGCCCCACTGGGACCCCAAAGCCCGTGGCGCGATTTTTGGCTTAACCCGCGATACTGGCATCGCCGAAATCGTTGCGGCGGGGCTGCAGGCGGTGTGTTACCAAACCCGCGACCTGCAGCACTGTATGAACGATGATATGGAGGCTGCGCCGGGCAACCTGCGTGTGGATGGCGGCATGGTGAAAAACAGCTGGGTCATGCAGTTTTTGGCCGATATGCTCAATGTCCAAGTTGACCGTCCGACCATTTTGGAAACGACGGCCCTTGGGGCGGCTTACTTGGCAGGGTTACGTCTTGGCTGGTACGACACGCTAGAGGAGATCGAGCAGCTCTGGCGTTGCGAGCGCAGCTTTACGCCGACCATGGAAGAGGAGACCCGTGAAAAGCTCTACCAGGGCTGGTTGGATGCGGTATCCCGTGTGCGCTCTACGTAAACAACGCCGCCGCGAAGCGCCATAGAAGCGCCATAAAAGATGCCGCTGTCGCACAGCGGCGTTTTTTTTATGGCGTTTTTTTAACGAAGCCATCGTCCTTGGTCGTATAGAGGAATCGTTATTTAGGAGTAAACTGCATTCGTTTTTAATGAGCAGGCGTTTTTTTATCTTTTAAAGACGTGTTAGTTCTTCTCTATTGATTTTTCCCTACCCTTTTAAAACAGTCGTTTAACTCTCTTCTTGAAAGTCTACGTCATCGATAGCGCTTCTATGGGTGTTATGTAGTCAAACTACAACCCAGCCTGCTGCCAATGATGCATTGTGAGCATGGCAGCCGTGAACCATAGTGAAGTCATGGATCAGGGCGGTGTTTTGTTATCCCGATACGTCGCACTTATCCTTGCTACATACCGAGGCGCTGCCGTATTACCAGGGCGCTTAAGGCGAAGGTCTTGTAACGCTTGTGACCGTTTCGCAGTTACCGAACTGGGCACTTACCCGGCCCAGCATGAGTAGCAATGTCACCATTCGTCGTTAATTAAGATGGCTGCTCGATTATTCATACGAAGTATCAAACAATAACGAGCAGCGGCTGACCATACCATGAGGGACTAACCATGAACTGCATCGAATTGAGCCAACAAGCCGACCGTATCGCTAGCTCTTTCAGCAAGCAAGATTTAGCCAAGCTAGTATTGGCGTTGAAGAGCAATCGTGAGTCGCTCCAACATGCCGTCGAAGTTATCGACACCATTGATAGTCGTTCAGGCTGTACGCTGGAAGAAGCATGGGATGAGGTATTAGCGGGCGATTCTCAACTGCTCGTCGAACACGAAGAGTGATGCCTTAACACACTTGCTCACGATATTAATACCCCCTGCTATTGAGTTAGCAGGGGGATTTTTATGTGAGCAAGAGTGACGGTTTAAAATGCTCGCTTCTGTTTAAGAGAGCGTTTCAACCGACGGCCGAGACGTATCACGATTCTCTTTGAAGTAGGTGGTAAATCGTTCTTCTGCTTCTTCGCCAAAGAGGACCCGACAGGCCTCTTTTAGGCCTGGTGACTGGCGCAGCTGCTCATGGTGAACGACCAGCGACACCTTGGCGCGGCGGCGTAAGAAGTCTTCCAACTGCGTGATCATCTCATGGTCACGTGCGTGCTCGAGTTCACAGCGGATGTACTCGGTGCCTTCGATCAAAATATCGGCTTCAGAAGGGTCTTGGCGAATTTTCTCAAGCATGGGAATCGCTTGTTCTGCATAACGTCGCCATAGTCTTGAGGAGAGCGGCTCTGAAGAGGTAGCCGCCGTCATGGCATCCAGGTTCATGCGCTTGGCTTGATCCATAAACTGCTGCTTCACCGGCTCGGGCGGCTCGCCATACCAGTGAAAGTTAGGATCGCTGAGCGCCACGCCAAGCGCTTTTACCTCCTCGGCAATTTCATCGCCCACGTTGAGGCAATCAGTGAGCTTGCCGCCAAAGATACTGATATGGGCACTCTCTGGATTGGTATCGATGACATGCTTGCGCGATAGCTGCAGGAAGTCGCGGTCGCTGCCCTGGTCGGCCTTGATGGCGAGAGGGCGTACCCCGCAGCGCGTCGATATGATGTCGGCTTGGGTGAGTGGTTTGTCGAGCGTCAGGCGCTTGTTGATGTTCTCCAAAACGAACGCGATATCGTCGGCGGTGACGTCGACCTCGGGGTGCTCCATATGAGTGTCGGTGGTGCCGATACAGGTGCGGTTGCCCATCGGAATGACGAAGAAGAGCCGCCCATCATCGGCAAAGAACGCCAGCACCCGCTTGGTGTCGGTTAACTGCGGCACAATCAAGTGAATGCCTTTCGAGTAGAGGTGCTGGTGGGACGTTTTTTGCCCCGTCAGGGCATTGTGTTGGTCAACCCAGGGGCCAGCGGCGTTAATCAGCACTTTAGAGCGGATGTTGAACGTGCTGCCATCCATCACGTTGCGCGCCTTAGTGATCCATATGTCGCCCTCGCGCTCAGCACCCAGTGACTCAACGTAGTTAGCGGCCACGGCACCGTAGTTCAGCGCATGGCGTACAAAATTAAACACAAAGCGGGCGTCGTTATCGTGCAGGTAAGCATCTGAGTACTCGAACCCGCCAACGGCACCTTCAATATCGATAATCGGCTCTTCTTGCTTGATCTTTTTAGGCGAGAGCAAGCGCGGCAGCTTCGTAAAACCGTTGCCCATCAGCCAGTAGAGCCAGGTGCCCGCCCACAAATAGCGTGGAGAGTGGCGGAAACCTTTGGTAATCGTGGTAAGGAAACGAATTTCTTGAACGGTAGACGGGTAGCTTTTGATTAAGTGGTTGCGGCTTTTGCAGAGCTTACGTACCAGCGCAAAGTCTTTGCTTTCCATGTATTTGATGCCGCCCCAAACCAGGTTCGAGGAGTGCATGCTGGTACTGCCGGCAAAGTCGCCACGGTCGATTAGGGCTACTTTAGCACCTTTGCCCGCAAGAGCAGCGGCGGTTGCTGCACCATTGATGCCGCCACCGATAATCAGTGCGTCAAAGTCATCAGTGTGCAATTTCTCGACATTACGGTTACGCAGTTTCATAGCGGTTCCAATTAATTAAGAAAAAGCCCCGTGTCGGTTGCGGTCTCAACGAGTGGAGAGGGCAACAATGCCCGCCGCTGATGACACCACGGAAAAGGGGCGGGCTGGCGCCCGCCCTATAGGTCTTAGCGGGTGCCGGCCGCCATCCATGCTTCCATCATTTCATCGTAAGGAACGGTGGTGCCTTGCGGCATCTCGTTATCCAGCTTCGCTTTGGGGGCGCCTTCCTGGTCAAGCCAGTACTGCGGGTCGCGCTCTTCGTTCAGCACTGGGGCATAGCTGTCGAAGACGTTGGCGCGGGCCAAGCGGTTCATGGTGTTGTCCATATCGGCCGCGAGCTTGTCGAGGCCTTCTTGGGGCGTGACTTCACCACTCATCACCGGTGCCAGGTTCTGCCACCACAGCGGTGCCATGCGTGGGTAGTCCGGTACGTTGGTGCCGGTAGGCGTCCAGTTAGACTCGTTGGGGCTGCGGTAGAACTCCACCAGGCCGCCCAGTCGGGGTGCCATTTCGGTCATCTGCTCGGAGAAGATATCCGACTCGCGAATTGGCGTTAGGCCCGCCATCAGTTTTTCCAGCGAGGTGGTTTTCGCCACGGTGAACTGGGCAAACAGCCAAGCGGCCGTGCGGCGATCTTCAGGCGTAGAATCGAAGAAGGTCCAGGCACCTACGTCCTGATAACCCACCTTCATGCCCTCTTCCCAGTAGGGGCCAGTGGGAGAGGGTGCCATGCGCCACAGCGGGTTACCTTCGTCGTCGGTGACGGCAACAGACGGGTCGGTCATGTCAGCGGTAAAGGCGGTGTACCAGAAGATTTGCTGAGCGATATGGCCTTGGGCGGGCACGGGGCCAGCTTCACCAAAGGTCATTCCCTGGGCTTCAGGCGGCGCGAAGTCACGCAGCCAATCCACGGCTTTCTGCATCGCAAACACCGAGGCGGGGGAGTTGGTCGCACCACCGCGGCTTACGCTTGCGCCGACCGGCTGGCTCTCTTCGTTGACACGAATACCCCAGTCATCCACCGGGTTACCGGACGGTACGCCGGGGCTGCCCATACCTGCCATGGAGAGCCAGGAGTCGTGGAAGCGCCAACCCAAAGAGGGGTCGCGGCGGCCGTAGTCCATGTGACCGTAGACCTTAGTACCGTCGATCTCACCGACATGCTCGGTAAAGAATTCGGCGATATCTTCATAAGCGGTCCAGTTGGTGGGCACGCCTAAATCGTAGCCGTAAATGTCACGGAACTGCTCTTGCAAGTCTTCACGCTGGAACCAGTCATAACGGAACCAGTACAGGTTGGCGAACTGCTGGGTAGGGAGCTGATAGAGGCTGCCATCGGGGCCGGTGCCATACTGCAAACCGATGAAATCGTCCAGGTCCAGCGTCGGCAGGGTATAGTCTGCCCACTCGTTCTCCATGGCTTGGGTTAGGTTGATGGTGGTGCCGTAGCGAATATGCGTGCCGATGGAGTCGGTGTCGTTCACGAAGCCGTCGTAGATGCTGTTGCCTGACTGCATCTGGTTCTGCATGGTATCAACCACGTCACCTTCGCCAATGATGTTATGGGTCAGGTTGATGCCGGTCAGCTCGCTAAACGCGGGCGCGAGCACTTCGCTTTCGTACACGTGGGTGGTCAAGCCCTCGGCCACGGTCTGTATATCCATACCGCGGAAGGGTTCGGCAGCCTTGGCGAACCACAGTAGCTCTTCGATCTGCTCTTCACGGCTGAGCGTCGAGTTCTGGAAATGCTCGTCCACCAAACGCTCGGCGATTGCCCGTGCGTCGTGGTCGTCTGCCATTAGGCTCCCCGAGGCGAGCATTAGGCTAGCGGCGAGGGTAGTGAGTTTGAACTTGTTATTACGCATGTTGACCTCGTTTTGTTGTGCTCTTCCTTGATAACGTGAGCGTCCTTGATACCGCCGTACATCCGCTGAGCATGCCGTTGGCCTAGCCCCAGCGCATCAACACCAGCAGCCATACCGCTGATAGTGCCAGTGCTATCCAAATGGATAGCGTTGTGAAGCCAATCACCCCCAGGTGAATAAACGCGGCGGAGAGCAGGCCGATGAACAGCCGGTCGCCGCGGGTGGTGCTAATGGGTAGAAACCCCTTGCGTTCGACGGTGGGGGATAAGATCTCCCACAGCGTCATCCCTGCTAGCATCGCTGCAATGGATGAAAAGAAAATGGCAGTCGGTGTCGTCCATACCATCCAAGACATAACGGTGCTCCTTAGGTGCGGCCCAGGGCAAAGCCCTTGGCGATATGGTTGCGAACGAAGTACACCACCAAAATGCCCGGCACGATGGTGAGTACACCAGCGGCGGCAAGCGTGCCCCAGTCAATGCCCGATGCGGTGGAGGTCCGCGTCATGATCATGCCGATCGGTTGAGCGTCGGTGGCGGTCAGCGTGCGTGCCAGCAGCAGCTCTACCCACGAGAACATGAACAGGAAGAACAGCGTGACGCCGATACCGGAGCGGATCATAGGAATGAAAATCTTGATAAAGAAGCGCGGAAAGCTATAGCCGTCGATATACGCCGTCTCATCGATCTCTTTGGGCACGCTGCTCATGAAACCTTCGAGAATCCAGATGGCCAGCGGAATATTGAACAAACAGTGGGCCAGGGCCACGGCGATATGGGTATCGAACAAACCTACCGAGTAGTAGAGCTGGAAGTAGGGCAGCAGAAACACCGCAGGCGGTGCCATCAAGTTGGTGAGCAGCCAGAAGAACAGGTGCTTATCGCCAATAAAGCGGTAGCGGCTGAAGGCATAGGCGGCAGGCAGCGCCACGCAAATCGTGATTAGCATGTTGAGCGCTACATACAGCATTGAATTCACATAGCCCATGTACCAGCTGGAGTTAGTGAAAATGCCGATGTAGT
This sequence comes from Halomonas sp. KX33721, assembly GCF_001596805.1. Lineage (NCBI taxonomy): Bacteria > Pseudomonadati > Pseudomonadota > Gammaproteobacteria > Oceanospirillales > Halomonadaceae > Halomonas > Halomonas sp. KX33721. Next base: position 50,090 of record NZ_LVIA01000020.1, read on the forward strand.
TATCAAACGTCAGGTTTTTGGGCCATAGCGTCATGGAGCCCAAAATCTCGCTGTTGGTCTGCAGCGACATATTAATCAGCCAATAAATTGGCAGGATCATCAGGAACAGGTACAGCCCCAGCAGAAACCGCGCGCGAAAGCGGCTGCGCGCATTGCGTTTACGCCGCTGTGCCGGGGTGGTTCTGCTAAATATGGTGTTGTACTTCTCGCCCTGCTGGGCGTTATCTAAGCGGTACATATCATGCTCCCCCGTGCGGGTTCTTATCTTTTTGCATGTGCATGATGGTGGTGTAGAACACCCAGCTCACGAGCAAAATAACCAGGAAGTAGATGATCGAGAACGCGGCAGAGGGCCCCAGATCCTGCTGGCCGATAGCCATAGTCGCGAGTGACTGGCTCAGGAAGGTGGTGGAGCTACCCGGGCCGCCGCCAGTTAGTACGAAGGGCTCGGCGTAGATCATGAATGAGTGCATAAAGCGCAGCAGCACCGCAATGACCAGAACGTTGGTGAGTTTGGGCAGTTGGATGTAGCGGAAGATCGCCCACTTGGAGGCGCGGTCGATACGCGCGGCTTGGTAGTAAGCCTCGGGAATCGAACGCAGGCCGCTGTAGCAGAGCATCGCCACCAGTGGGGTCCAGTGCCACACGTCCATCAAAATGATCGTCGCCCAGGCATCCCCCGCATTGCGGGTAATGTTGTAGTTGATGCCCAACTCCCGCAGGCCCCAGCCCATCAGACCGATATCGCCACGGGTGAAGATCTGCCAAATGCTGCCCACCACGTTCCAAGGGATCAGAAGCGGCAGGGTAATCAAGATCAGTACGGCAGAGGCCTGCCAGCCGCGCTTAGGCATAATCAGGGCAATGCCAATGCCGAGCGGCACCTGGATGGCCAAAATGGTCAGAGAAAAAAGAATCTGACGCACGAAGGCGTCGCGAAGCGCCGAGTCGTTCAAGATGCTATGAAACCACTCGGTACCGGTGAAGAAGCGCGCATTAGGGCCCAGCACGTCCTGAACCGAGTAGTTGACCACGGTCATCAAGGGGATGATGGCCGAAAAAGCCACCAGTACCAGCATGGGAAGGACCAGCAGCCATGCGCGGTTATTGAGTACTTTATTATTCATGGCCGATCTCCACTAGGTATTCATCGACGTAGAGCGCGATGTGCTGATCGGAAAACACTGCATGAGCAGCGTCACCTACCGGCGCGTGACCTTCAGGCAGGCGCGCTTTGAACAACTGGCCGTTCAAGGTAAAGCTCAGCAGCGAGTAGGTCCCCAAGTCCTGCAGGTTAACCACTTCAACCGGTACGCTGTTTGGCTCCGGCGAGTTGCTGACCGTAATGAACTCCGGGCGAATGCCAAGCTTAATATTGCTGGAGCCTGCGGCCGCCACGCTGCGGCTAACGGCCTCATTCACGGGTAGCGGCAGCTCGCCAAACATCACTTTGTCCGCCTGATGGGTGACGCTCATGAAGTTCATCCCCGGGCTGCCAATGAAGTACCCCACGAAGGTATGCGCCGGTTTTTCGAACAGTTCACGAGGCGTGCCGAACTGCACCACCTGACCGTCGTACATCACCGCAATTTTGTCAGCAAAGGTAGAGGCTTCGAGCTGGTCGTGGGTAACGTAGATCATGGTGATATTGAAGCGCTCATGGATCTCTTTGAGCTTACGGCGCAGCTTCCACTTCAGCTGCGGGTCGATCACCGTGAGGGGTTCGTCAAATAGGATGGCAGAGACGTCGTCACGCACTAGCCCGCGGCCCATGGAGACTTTCTGCTTCTCATCGGCGGTGAGGTTTTTGGCTTTCCGGGAGAGGAGCGGCGTGAGGTCGAGGATATCGGCAATTTCCCGAACTTTCGGGTCGACCTTGTACTCGGGAGTGTTCATGTTGCGTAACGGGAAAGCCAGGTTATCGTACACCGTCATGGTGTCGTAGATCACCGGGAACTGAAACACCTGGGCAATGTTGCGCTCCTCCGGCGGCAGCTCGTTCACACGGTGACCATCGAACAGTACGTCACCTTCGGAGGGTTCCAGCAGGCCAGAAATAATGTTTAGCAGGGTTGATTTACCGCAGCCCGACGGGCCCAGTAGTGCATAAGCACCGCCCTGGTGCCACACGTGATCCATCTGACGAATCGCGTAGTCGCTATGGCTGCTAGGACTTTTGCTATAGCTGTGCGCCAAGCCTTTTAAAGTAATCTCAGCCATGAGCAACGCTCCCTTGAGCAGAAGAGGGGATGTGCACGGTGCTGCCCTGTTTATCGAAGGCGTAGAGCTGATGCGTTGGGAAGTACACGTTGATCGCATCGTTGACGTGAAACTCGTGAATTCCCGCTAAATGCAGCACCAGAGGGAAGCGCTCATGGCGCACGTGTAAGAACGTTTCAGAACCGCTTATCTCGGCGACGTCGACCCTGACTGGCAGCTCGAGATCGTCGACTGACTGGGGTTTGAGGGTGATATGAGAGGCGCGTACGCCAAAGTCGTAATCGCCCGGGGTGAGCCGCTGAAGGCCGGGGTCGCAGGGGAAGTGCAGCGACTGGTCGAAAGTGATTTCCGTTGCGGTCAGCTTTCCGGGCACGATATTAATCGGCGGTTCGGAGAACATCTCGGCGCTATGACGACCGTTGGGCTCACGGTATACCTGTTCGGTGGGGCCGTACTGGAGCAGCCGTCCTTCATGCAGCACGGCCGTATTGCCGCCGAGTGCCAGCGCCTCGTTGGGTTCGGTGGTGGCGTAAACGGCAATGCAGTTACGGGCTTTGAACAGCTCACGCAGCTCGTCGCGCAGCTCTTCGCGCAGTTTGTAGTCCAGGTTGACCAGTGGCTCGTCGAACAAAATCAGATCGGCATCTTTGACTAGCGCCCGGCCCATGGCGGTGCGCTGCTGCTGCCCCCCTGAGAGCTCTTGGGGGTAGCGGTCGAGCAGATGTTCGATATGCAGCATTTCAGCAATACTGCCGACACGCCGATCAATTTCCTGTTGAGGCGTTTTGGCTAGTTTCAGCGGTGAAGCAATATTGTCGCGTACCGTCAGGCTGGGGTAATTGATGAACTGTTGGTAGACCATCGACACGTTGCGTTTGCGAACCGAAACGCCGGTGACATCTTTGCCGTCCATGAAGATACGCCCGCGGGTGGGCTGCTCTAAGCCTGCCATTAGACGCATGAGCGTGGTTTTGCCCGCCAACGTGCGTCCGAGCAACACGTTAAAGGAACCTGGTTCCAGTTCGAGGTTAACCCCACTGATATGGGTCTGACCCCCGACGACGTGGTCGATATTTTGCAAATGTAAGGACATGCCGATCTCGCTAGCGTCGTTGTTATTGATAGGTGGTATCGATAATTGTGTAGTGCGCTGATCGCGAGGGAGGGTGGTTGGCCGTACTTATTTGCCGATTATTGTGTGGCAACCAACCCATGCGATATTTTCATTAACGAAAGGCTAGTTGATCATTTGCGAACTTGCAACGCTTTTGATGGCCGTTTGTATTCGCTTTTAGGCGTAGAAGAACTCAAAAATAGAGTTTTCAGGGTGAGTAAGAAGCTCGGTTTGCTCAGTCTCCACTACGCCCTATGGCTATAATGTTCGTTTGATTCGTTTTAGAACATGCGGGTGGCATAAAAAACCGGCCCTTGGTGGGCCGGTTGGTCGAGGGCTAAAAGCCATTTACTTAACGCTGGTCTCTGCCTGCGGCGATGCTTTGGCAGGTGCTGCGTTATGGTCGATCAGTGTCGACTTGTCGTTGGCAAACGCGTCGTAAGCAAAGTCATCGACGGTCAGCATTTCCAGCACTTCAGCTTCAAATGTGCGCATGAAGGCGGCGTCTTCTTCGTTAATTAAGCCTTTTTCCAGAGCGGCTTCTACCCGTGCTTCGGGGTGAAGTGCCGTTTGCGGCAGCTCACCTTTGGCGTAGGCTTTGTTTACCGTGCGGTAAATAGCCTCCGCGCGGTCGTACTCTTTCAGCAGAGCGTTGTAGCGTGCCAACGGGTTAGATTCTGTACCGTCGTCTTTGTCCCAGGTGTTGGTTAGCAGCTTGCTGCGTAGCGCGCTTTGGGTAGAGACACGCCGTGCGATATCGCGGGCTAAGTCATCATGTGGCTTATTCCAGCGACGGCCTGTAGGCATGACCACGACGTTGAGTACTTTACCCAGCGCACGGTTTGGCAGGTTGTCAAAAATCTCAACAAAGGCCTGCTCTGCGCGGTTAAGCAGGAACTGCATGCTGTAATGCAGTAGGCCTTCTTCGCCTTCTACTTTATTGCCGTTATGCCACTGCTTAAGCACCATAGAGGCAAGGTAGAGGTTGGAAAGGATATCGCCCAGGCGGGCGGAAAGCATTTCGCGTTTTTTCAGCTCAGAGCCGAGGCTGGCCATGGCGGCATCTGCACACAGGCCGAAGCCGGCAGAGAGGCGCGCGATATCCTGGGCGTAACCAGCGGCCGGACCGCTGAACGGCACGCTGGGCTTGCCGAGACCGAAGCCCAGCGTGAAGGCACGGGCCGCGTTGCCGAAAATCAGGCCCGCATGACCAAAGAACGCCTTATCGAAGGCTTTCACATCGTTGGCATCTTTGGCAGCCAGCTCTTCCAGCACATAAGGGTGGCAGCGAATAGCGCCCTGACCAAAGATCATCAGGTTGCGGGTCATAATGTTCGCGCCTTCTACGGTAATGGCTACCGGGTTCGCGCTATAGCCGATACCCAAGTAGTTGCGCGGGCCAAGCGTCACTGCTTTACCGCCGTGCACGTCCATTGCATCGCTAAGCAGCACGCGCTGAAATTCGGTCAGCTGGCTTTTCAGGATGGCAGAGGGTACCGCTGGCTTTTCGCCATGGTCGATCAGGTTAGCGGTTTGGTACACCGTGGCTGCCGAAATGTAGGCCAATGACGCCATACGTGCCAGGGGCTCTTGCACGCCTTCCATCTCTGCGACCGGTACGTTGAACTGACGACGCACGCGGGTAAAGCCGCCGCTCCAGCCCAGCGCGTAACGCGCGGTGCCGGTGGCACCAGAAGGCAGCGTGATGCAGCGGCCAATCGAGAGGCACTCCACCAGCATACGCCAGCCTTGGCCAATCATATCCGGGCCACCGATAATGGTGTCCAGCGGTACGAACACATCTTTACCCTTAATCGGGCCGTTCATAAACGGGCTGCCAATCGGGTGGTGGCGACGGCCAATGTCCATACCCTGGGTATCGCGGGGGATCAGCGCCAGGGTAATGCCGCGGTCTTCTTCTTCGCCCAGCAGGTTTTCCGGGTCGAAGAGGCGGAATGCCAGGCCAACCACGGTGGCAATGGGCGCCAGGGTGATCCAGCGCTTCTCAAAGTTCAGGCGCACGCCCACGACTTCTTCGCCATTAATGACTTGCTTACACACCACGCCGGTATCTGGAAGGGAAGTCGCATCTGAACCTGCGCGGGGGCCGGTGAGGCCGAAGCAGGGGATTTCACGACCATCGGCTAGGCGCGGCAGGTAGTGGTCTTTCTGCTCTTGGGTGCCGTACTTCAGCAGCAGTTCGCCAGGGCCGAGAGAGTTGGGCACGCCTACAGTCACCATCAGGGTTTCGTTGGCGGAGAGCTTCTGCAGCACCATGGATTGCGCCTTGGCAGAGAAGCCCAAACCGCCGTACTCCTTCGGAATAATCATGCCGAAGAAGCCTTCTTTTTTCAGGTAGTCCCATAGCTCTTGGGGCAGGTCGGCACGCTCACGGGCGATATCCCAGGCATTGCACATGCCAGCGGCTTTTGAGCACTGGTTGTCTAAAAACGCCTGCTCTTCGTCACTTAGGCCATCGTCTTTGAAGTCGAGCAGCGATTGCCACTGGGGCTTACCTGAAAAAAGCTCGCCATCCCAGGAAACGCTGCCCGCTTCCAGCGCGGTGCGCTCGGTAGCCGATACTTTCGGCGCTACTTTTTTGAAAGTGGCAAAAATACGCGGGGTTAGCCATTTACTGCGCAGTGCAGGAAGGCCCACCACGGCTACTGCGGCGGCGGCAATGAGTAGCAAGGTGCCTATGATCGGTGCGCCTAACACAACGCCAATTAAGCCCAGTACGCCTAGTAGGGCAAGGGCAGCGGTGGCACCTGCCTCGCGGCGCATCACCACGAGCAAGCCCGCAACGGCCAGCACGATGAGTAGTAAGGTGAGCATGGGGGATCTCCGTGGATGGTTGTTAATGAACGTATTTAAACGTATGTTTGAATATTCGCAGAGTCAAGATGCTTAGTGCAAGCCTTTCACCGTTATACGTTCGCTTTATATCTTCAATGTAGCGCAGTTAAGACATAAAAAACGCCATGGCGCGGAACCATGGCGTTTTGACGCAGCGGGTCGATAAGCCCGCACTCGTCTCAGGCTACGATGCCTGTTTGGCAGGCGCGCCGTTGGCGACGTAGTAATCTACGCTGGCACGGGGCAGGGGCTCGCGACCGCGAATACGGTCGGCGATTTTTTCGGCCAGCATGATGGTGGGAGCATTCAGGTTGCCGGTTGGAATGACCGGAAATAGTGATGCATCCACCACGCGCAGTCCTTCGAGCCCATGTACCCGGCCTTGGGCATCGGTCACCGCCATGTCACCTTCGCCCATGCGGCAGCTGCCGCAGGGGTGATAAGCAGTTTCGGCGTGCTGCTTGACGAAATTGTCGAGCTCTTCATCGCTCTGCACGTCCGGGCCGGGGGAAATTTCCCGGCCTCGGTATCGGTCGAAGGCGGGCTGGGCGATGATCTCGCGAGTTAGGCGAATCGCGTCGCGGAACTCTTCCCAATCCTTCTCTTTGGCCATGTAATTGAACAGAATGCTCGGTGCCGCGTGGGGGTCTTTAGATGTCAGACGAATACGGCCGCGGCTTTCTGAACGCATGGAACCGACGTGTGCCTGGAAGCCATGCGCTTGAACGGCACTCTTGCCGTTATAGCTAATGGCGATAGGCAGGAAGTGGTACTGCAGGTTTGGCCACTCCTCGTCATCGCGGCTACGGATGAAGCCACAGGACTCGAACTGGTTGCTTGCGCCTATACCGGTGCCGTTAAACAGCCACTCGGCCCCAATCTTCGGCTGGTTGTACCACTTCAGTGCAGGGTAGAGCGAAATAGGCTCCTTGCACTCGTACTGAATGTACATTTCCAGGTGGTCTTGCAGATTTTCACCGACGCCGGGTAGGTCGTGCACCACGGGAATGCCCAGTTCTTTCAGCCACTCCGAATTACCGACGCCTGAGCGCTGGAGAATCTGTGGTGAGGCAATCGCACCACCGCACAGCAGCACTTCGCGACGCGCGCGAGCCTGCTTGGGCTGGCCTTTCTGCTCGTAGCGGACGCCGACGGCGCGCTTACCCTCGAATTCGATCACGTCGGTGACGGCGCGGGTTTCGATGGTCAGGTTACTGCGCTGTTTGGCCGTGTCCAGGTAGCCACGAGCGGTGGAGGCGCGGCGACCTTTCGGCGTTACGAAGCGGTCCATCGGGCCGAAGCCCTCTTGTTGGTAGCCGTTGACGTCCTCGGTTTCTGGGTAACCGGCTTGCTTGCCCGCCTCTATAAAAGTGCGGTAAAGCGGGTTATTGCCCGCTTTGGGAGTGGTCACGCTGACGGGCCCGTCGCCACCGTGGTAGTCGTTCGGGCCGATATCGCGGGTTTCGCTCTTTTTGAAGTAGGGCAGACAGCTTAAATAATCCCACTCCTCCAAACCGGGCTGTTTGGCCCAGTGGTCGTAATCAAGCGCGTTGCCGCGGATGTAGCACATACCGTTGATCAGCGAAGAGCCGCCTAGGCCTTTGCCACGCCCGCACTCCATACGGCGATTGTCCATATGAGGTTCGGGGTCGGTTTCGAACGCCCAGTTATAACGCTTGCCCTGTAGTGGGTAAGCCAACGCTGCGGGCATTTGGGTGCGAAAATCGAAACGGTAGTCAGGGCCACCGGCTTCCAACAGCAGCACGCTGACATCGCTGTCTTCGGTCAGGCGCGTGGCCAGCACGTTACCTGCTGAACCGGCACCGATGATAATGTAATCAAACTCAGTTGCTTGAGACATAGCGGTTCTCTCATCCAGAAAGGGGAGTTCGGTGTACGAAAGCTGGGCTCAGCCTTTAAAACACCGACTCGAACGGCCCCATCTCGATCTGTACGGACTTGGTCTGGGTGTAGTGGTTTAGCGTTTCCACACCGTTTTCACGGCCAATGCCGGACTCTTTATAGCCGCCGACCGGCATTTCAGAGGGAGATTCGCCCCAAGTGTTAATCCAGCAGATGCCTGCTTCTAACTGGTGAATCACACGGTGCGCGCGGTTCAGGCTTTCGCTGAAGACGCCGGCGGCTAGGCCGTACTTGGTGTTGTTGGCGCGGCGGATGACTTCCTCTTCGTCGTCGAAGGCGAGTACTGACATTACCGGGCCAAAGATCTCCTCTTTGACGACACGCATCTCGTCGGTGCAGTCAGTGAATACCGTGGGGGCCGCCCAGGCGCCTTTGGCCCATTCGCCGCTGTTCCACGCGTCGCCACCGGCCAGCACGCGTGCGCCTTGCTCTTTGCCGAGCGCGATGTAGGAGAGCACTTTTTCCTGATGCTCGAAGCTGACAAGCGGACCGAAATTGACGCTCGGATCCATCGGGTCGCCTGCTTTGATGCGTGCCACGCGCTCTACTAGCTTGGCTTCGAACGCCTCTTTGACGCTGCGCTCAACGAACACGCGAGTGCCGTTGGTGCAGATTTGGCCGCTGGAGTAGAAGTTCGCCATCATGGCGGCATCGGCTGCGCGGTCGAGGTCGGCATCCGCGAAGACAATTAGCGGAGATTTGCCGCCGAGTTCCATTGTTACGTCTTTCAGCGTGGAACCACCGGCAGCGGCCATGACTTTTTTGCCTGTGCCCACTTCACCGGTAAACGAGACTTTGGCAATGCCTTCGTGCTCGGTCAGCATGGCGCCGACGCGACCATCGCCCTGTACCACGTTAAATACACCGTCGGGCAAGCCTGCTTCAGTGAAGATTTCGGCAAGCTTAAGCGCCGTTAGCGGTGTGACTTCACTGGGCTTGAACACGATGGCGTTGCCAGCGGCGAGTGCCGGAGCCGCTTTCCAGCAGGCGATTTGAATCGGGTAGTTCCAGGCACCAATGGCGCCGATCACACCTAGCGGCTCGCGGCGGGTGTAAACAAACGAGCTATCGCGCAGGGGAATTTGGCTGCCCTCAATCGCCGGGGCAAGGCCTGCGTAGTACTCCAGAGCATCGGCACCGGTCACGATATCGACGCTGGCGGTTTCGCTGATCGGCTTGCCGGTATTGCGGGTTTCCAGCTCGGCAAGCTCGTCATTACGCTCGCGAAGAAGTGCTACGGCACGTAGCAGGATGCGTGAGCGCTCCATGCCGGTCATGGCGGCCCATTCACGCTGGCCACGCTGTGCTGCCTGAACGGCGCTATCGACATCGGCTTGGCTTGCCTGACCAATCGTGGCCAGCAGACTGCCATCATAAGGATTGGTAACGGTAAATGTTTCGCCGGAGGTGGCATCAACCGGGCGACCACCAATATAGAGGGGTTGTGCGCTTTGAGCGGTCATGTTGATCTCCTTATTTAAAATCGGCAGTGGATGCGTCTTGATAGCATCCGTAATGAGTCAGTAACTGGTCGAGATAGGTGTGCGCAAGATAGCGCGCTTCTGCGGCATCCAGGCCTTCAGGCGTTAACGCACCGCGCAGCCATAAACCATCGATCATGGCGGCTAGGCCACGAGCGGCGTTGCGGGCATCCGCTTTGGGCATGACACGTTGAAATTGATGACATAGGTTGGCGTAAAGACGACGGTCGTTCACATACTGAAGCCGCTGAAGTACGGGCTTGTGCATGCTGCTGGCCCAGAAGGCTAACCACGTCTTAGCGGCGGGTCCGGTGACCTGGGTGCGATCAAAGTTGCCTTCAATAATGGCGCCAATGTGCGCACGCGGTGAATCGTCTTCTAAGGCATGGCGCCGCGCGGCGACGGCATCGCTTAAGTCCGTCAAAATTTGTCGCATCGTGGCTTCGAGCAGGCCATCTTTACCGCCAAAGTAGTGGCTGATAATGCCTGCGGAAACCCCCGCGTGACGGGCGATGCGCATGACCGTCGCTTCGGCAAGGCCAACCTCATCAATGGCCGCCATCGTAGCCTTGATTAACTGCTGGCGGCGTATTGGTTCCATTCCCACCTTAGGCACAGCTATCTCCTAATGACGTTGAATGCCCATTGGCTCCTCGCCTTGAAAAGCAGGAGTAGGCATGGTTACCTGAGTATGATGGCATTTTTTTATTGAACGTTCAATCAATAAAAGTATGCCTGATCGCTTCTCACCTCTGCATCAGTACGGTTTGCAGAGCGTGTGTCAATAAAACAGATCATGAGAGAAGAGCTTTATGAAACAAGTAACAACGCGTCGTTTGGGTACTTTATTTGTCACCGCTTTTTTACCCGTCTCGGCTTTTGCTAATGAATGCAGTAGCGTTCGTTTTGCTGAGGTGGGTTGGACTGATATTACGGCGACCACAGCGCTGGCCAGCGAAGTACTCGAAGCGCTTGGCTACGAGCCGCGTGTAGATACCGTCTCGGTTCCCATCGCTTATGCAGGTATGCGTAATAACGATTTTGATGTGTTTTTGGGTAACTGGATGCCGTCGATGGCCTCTATCAGTGACCCCTATATTGAGCGTGGAGAAGTGGAGCGCTTAGTCGCCAACCTTGAAGACGCTAAATATACCTTGGCGGTGCCTCAGTATGTGTATGACGCTGGCGTGACTTCTGTTAACGATTTAGCCGAGCACGCAGAGCAGTTTGAGCAACGCATTCACGGCATTGAAGCAGGTAATGACGGTAACGAACTCATCCAGCAGATGATTGATGATGACGCCTATGGGCTAGGTGACTGGCAAGTAATCGACTCCAGCGAGGCGGGCATGCTGGCCGAGTTGAGCGCTCGGGTTCCCAATGAAAAGTGGATGGTTTTCCTGGGTTGGGAGCCGCACCCCATGAACACCAATTTCGAGATGGCGTACCTGTCTGATGCAGACGACTACTTTGGTCCGAATCTTGGAGGCGCGACGGTCTACACTAATACTCGCACTGGTTTCGTCGAGTCCTGCCCAAACGTCGGTGAGTTGCTGAGCAACATGACGTTCACGCTGGAGATGGAAAACCAGCTGATGAGCGCCATCATGGACGAGGGGGTCGAGCCTCGCGAAGCGGCGCGTGACTACCTGAGTGCACATCCCGATGTATTGGAGGCGTGGTTGGAAGGCGTGACGACGCGTGATGGCGGCGACGCGTTACCTGCCGTACAGTCGGCGTTGTAAGCGCGTGCGCTGAGCGTATGAAAAGGCAGGCCATTTCGGCTTGCCTTTTGCCGCTAATATAGGCATACTCTGCACCCGCTGATGTCGGAAAGGCTACGTAGCTCAGTTGGTTAGAGCACATCACTCATAATGATGGGGTCCCCTGTTCAAATCAGGGCGTAGCCACCAATCAGCGCAAGTATGTAGTTCATAAGCATACGACTATGGTGGCCCCTTAGGTCCTCCCGCAACGCTAAACTGCGAACCCCGCCAGGCCCGGAAGGGAGCAACGGTAGTGGTGGCTGCGTGTGCCGGGATGTGGCTTTTGGGGCCGCCTCCATTTCTGGTCTATTACTAATAGCCTTTGCCGTTATGCATGCTGAATACTACTTGCAAACCGGCTCCATATCCCCTCGTATACCCTCTGACTCACTGGTTTCTAGCGATCATGTTTTTTTTATGATGATGGCGTTTATGAGCTGTGCCCTAATAGGAAGCTACACAAACGACATAGGTGGATACTCATTGACTGGTTTTTTCAGCTACAACTCTGATCTGATTGGCGGTGGACTGATGGTGCGCGAGAGCCGTGCCGTTGCTGATTTGCTGCTCTCTAATGCGGATGAAGGGCAGTGGCACCAGGCAATCATCATTGATAACCGCCTCCAGAAGAACCGTCCCGCTACTGCTAAACGTGCTGGGCAAGCTATTCGTAAGCGCTTAGAGAAGCTGGAGCCACCGTTTTGGCAAGCGCTGCGCGATGGCGACGACCAGCTCGCCACACAGGTGTCTTTCTGTGCGGCCATGGCACGTAACCTGCTATTGGTGGAGTTTCTTGAAAGTGTCGTCGCCGATGCTTTCTTAACCCAGGCGGAGGCGCTTCAGGCCTACCAGTGGGATGAGTTTTTAGCCGAGCGTGCCCATCGTGATGAAGCAATAGCAGGGTGGGCGGAAAGCTCCAAACGTAAAATGGGGCAGGTGGTGTATCGTATGTTGACGGAAGTCGGCGTATTGGCCTCCAGTCGCTCGCGCAAGTTACAGCCCTTGCTGCTGCGTCCAGAAGTAAAAAGCTTGCTTGAAACCTACCAGCACGTCCGCTTGAGTGCCTGTTGTCGCCAGTTGCGGTAATTTTATCCCTCTACTCTCATTGCTGACGTCAAAACGCGACTAAGTAGACCTTGCAACGCAGGTGGCAAGCGACATAGTCTTATCAAAAATAAGCCTTTTGCATTAAAAATGCCTTGCATCAAACATGCTAGACACAGGGACGCATCCGCATGTCACAGAGCAATCACTACCCACCCCCCAGCGGTTTTAGCCACCACGAGGATGATCAGCTACGGGCACGGTTGAACCAGGTGGCTGAAAAAATTTCTCAGCCCGAATTTCTAGCGGGTCAGGGTTTGGGTAATGAAATTGGCTTCTGGATTTTTGATTACGCGCCCGAACATGAGCTGCAGGTGCGTGCCTATCTGAATTTCCTCCCCTCGTTAATGGCACGGCAGTACCCTGATGTCAAAATGGCACAGGTCAACCTGCTGGAAGTCCTAAAGGATTACCTGGCCGAGCGCGGCTTCCTGGATAAAGCCATTGCCATGCAAAAAAGCAAAGGCGATGCAGCCCTGCTCAAGGCGCTGCGTGGGCCGCTGCACATGGACAAGTTCGCCCCGTACCTCATCCGACACTCTTTGTCGCATGAGCCTGATATCGTATTGCTCACCGGTGTTGGCAGCCTGTGGCCCATGGTACGTGCGCACAGCTTGTTAAATGCCCTACACGGGCCACTCGGTCATAAGCCGCTGGTGTTGTTCTACCCAGGCCGTTACGACGGGCAGACGATGTCGCTGTTTAAGCAGATCAAAAGCAACAACTACTACCGTGCGTTCGCGCTCGTGCCTTAGTGCGGCGTGTTGCCTTATGGTGTGTTACGTTCGCCCCGGTTGTGAGCCGTGACTGTTAACGTTATCGCAGAGCCTTCTACAGTGATAAAGCCCCATAGATGAGGCCGGACGACAGTGTGGGCAGCTGTCAAAAGTCGGTTGTGGTTAAGCAGTGCTTTCAAAACTCAGGGTTTAAACATTTACAGGACAGATATGCACATTCAAGAGCTCTTCCTCAAACCGCTTAGCCGGTCAATCAACGGCGTGGTCAAAGCCGACCAGCGTGACCAGGAAACCATCTACCAAGAGCTGGATGAGTATGTCGTCACCAAGGAACTAGACAAGCACTTTCGTGCCTTTTTTGAATCCTATACCACCCCTTTGGATGACCCCTCTATCGCCAACCGCGTGGGCGTTTGGATCAGTGGCTTCTTTGGGTCGGGTAAATCTCACTTTTTGAAAACGCTCTCCTACCTGCTGGAAAATAAGGAAGCGTTTGATGCCAACGGTAATGCCAAGCGGGCCGCCGACTTTTTTGATGAGCAGAAGCTGGTAGACAGCTCTATCCGGGCAGACATCGCCAAGGCTGTCCGTGAACCGGCCCACGTGGTGCTGTTCAACATCGACAGCAAGGCCAGCTCGAATGACGACGGCAACCCCATCCTGAACGTCTTCCTGCGCGTGTTTAACGAGCACCAAGGCTTTAGCTCTGATTACCCGCACATTGCTCATATGGAGCGCCACCTAGAAAAACGCGGTGTGTATGAGCGTTTTAAGCAGGCCTTTAACGAGGCCAGTGGTGTGGTGTGGGAAGAGGAGCGAGATGGCTATCAGTTCTACCAGGACGATATCGAGCAAGCGATTGGTGCCGCGCTCGATCTCTCTCCTGAAGCGGCGCATAAATGGTTTGAGGAATCTGAAACCAACTTCAGCGTCTCGGTAGAAAACTTCTGCCACTGGGTGAAAGAGTTTTTGGAGTCGCAGTCAGCTACCCAGCGCATGGTGTTCATGGTGGATGAAGTTGGCCAGTTCATTGGCAGCGACACACGCTTAATGTTGACTCTGCAAACGCTCACCGAAAACCTGGGCACCATTTGCGGGGGCCGCGCCTGGATCGTGGTCACCTCCCAAGCGGATATGGACGCCGTGCTAGGCGAAATGACCGCTTCAAAAGCCAACGATTTCTCCAAGATTGCCGGACGCTTTAAAACCCGCTTATCGCTCTCAAGCTCCAACTCTGACGAAGTGATCCGAAAGCGCCTGCTGGTGAAAACCGACCCGGCACGCGCCGAGCTTGAAGGCGTGTTTGAGGCCAAAGGCTCCATTTTGCGTAACCAGCTGACCTTTGACCGCTCTGGCCCCACGTTAAAAAACATCGAAGGCGTGGAAAGCTTTATCGCCAATTACCCCTTTGTGCCGTACCACTTCCAACTGGTGCAAAAAGTTTTTGAAGAGATCCGCAAGGTAGGGGCGACAGGTGCTCACTTAGCCTATGGCGAGCGCTCCATGCTCGATGCGTTCCACATGGCCGCCAAGGCCGTTCAAGAGAAAGCGATTGGTGCGCTGGTACCGATGCACTGTTTCTACACAGCGGTAGAGGGCTTTCTTGATACGGCGGTGAAGCGCACCATTGATCAGGCCAGCGAAAACCCCGTGTTAGAGGCGTTTGATGTCGAAACCCTACGCACGCTGTTTATGATCCGCTATGTGGATCTGGTGAAGGGTACGGTCGATAACCTGGTAACGCTCTCACTGACCCAAATTGACGATGACCGCATCGCCATTCGTGAGCAGCTGGAAACGACCCTGGCACGGCTGGAAAAAGAGAGCCTGATAACCCGTAACGGCGATGAGTACCAGTTCCTCACCAACGAGGAGCGGGACATCACCCGCAAGATCAAAGCCACGGAAGTCACCAGCAGCGACGAGAACAAAGAGCTCTCAAGCCTGATCTTCAAAGACTCGTTTCGTGACCGCAACAAATACCGCTATCCGGTCAACAAAACCGACTACAGCATTGGCCGTTACCTGGATGGCCACACCCTGGATGGCCGCTATCAAAGCCAGCTAAGGGTAGAGGTAGTCTCGCCGCTGGACGTGGAGTACGTACAGCTAAGCGAAGCAGGCTGCATTCACAAAAGCGGCGATAACGGCGGGCAGGTGCTGATTAAACTGCCCGACGACAAGCGCTTTACCGATGAACTGCGCACGCTGCTAAAAACCGATAAGTTTATCCGCCTGAACCTATCGGCCAACGATCACAGCGTGGAGCGCATTCTGGCCGACCGTGGCCGTGAAAACCAGGAGCGCAAAAAACGCCTGCGGGTGCGTTTGGAGGAGATGTTGCTGGATGCGGACGTTTACGCGCTTGGCCAGAAGCTCGATCTCAACCGTAACCAGTTGAATACCCGCTTGGATGAGGCCTGCCGCTACCTGCTAGAAAACACCTACAACAAGCTAAGCCAGCTCACGGTGCTCAGCCCCGAGCCGATGCGTGAGCTGCAGGCCGTATTAACCGCCGATGACCTAGGCACCCAGAACCTGAACTTAGACGGCGAGGAGGGCAACCCCCAGGCCGTGAAAGAGGTGGAGCAGTACATCACCTTGCACGGTGGCGAGCCGGTGCCGCTGAACCCGCTGATTGAGCGCTTTAGCAACCGACCTTTCGGCTGGCCAGAAGGTGAAACGCTGCTGATTCTGGGCCGCCTGCATGCCGCTGGGCGCTTAACCTTCCACACCGCTGGCCCCGCGCTCAGCGGTAAAGAAGCCTTTGAGCTACTCAACAACGCCCGCCGCCGCAGTGAAGTCCGCCTCCAGAAAAAGCGCCAAACCGAAGATGCGGTGCTCAACAAAGCTCGTAACCTCACCAAAGAGCTGTTTGGCCAGCTAGGCCCCACCAGTGAAAAAGAGCTGTTTACCTATTACGTAGACCGCTTATCCCACTGGCGGCGGGAGCTAGAAGCGTATAAAAGCAAAACCGACGTGGGCAACTTCCCCGGTCGCAACGCCATTGATAGCTCACTGCGGGAAGTAGAGCGCCTACTGCGCCTTGACGATAGCTTTGATTTCTTCAAAACCGTCGCCAGCCAGCAAGACACTCTGCTCGATGTCGAAGAAGACTACCGCGATCTCAACGACTTCTTTACCAAGCAGCTCACCACCTGGCAGCAGCTAGAACAAGCGCTCAACCGGTTTGCGGTGAACCGCCTGGAGCTTGAGAAAAACACCCAGGCCCAGCAAGCGCTGGCCGAGTGTGAGCGTATTTACCGCGCCGAAGCGCCTTACGCCATGCTGAACCAGGTGGATGGCCTGGTACGCACGCTGGATGAGGTGAACAACCGCCTGATAGAGGAAAAACGCCAGCACGCCATTGCCCGTATCGACACGCGCATTGCCAAGGTGAGCGCTGAAATTGCCAAAAGCGGCATTGGCACCGCCGAGCTCAGCAACCGCTTGCTGCACCCGCTGCAGCAGCTTAAAGCCTCGGTCAGTCAATCGGTCAGCGTCGCGCAAATCTACCAGCTGCAAACCGAAACTGCCGTTGATTTAGAAGAAGAAAGCTTGGATGCGCTTCACAACGCCCAGGCTGAGGCGGCCAAGCGGCAGACGCCCGCGCCTGCGGGAAACACCACAACACCGGCTCCAACATCAGAGAACCCCAAGCCAGCCCCACAAACGGCACCAGGTGATAAAGCGTACGACCCGCACACCGCAACAGCACCAGCGGCGGTAAATGCCCCCAAACCCGTGGCAAGAGTGCGTGTAAGCGACGTACTCAGCCGCGTGCATAGCGGGGTGTACCTGGAAAGCCAGGCGGAAGTCGATGCGTTTATGGATGAGCTAAGAAAAGAACTGGAAGGGTCACTTTCAGCGGGCAAGCGTGTACAAGTGCGTTAGTGTTCGAACGATTTTTGTTGAAAGTGGAGCGACAAGCTGAGCACAGGGGGCCGCTGCAATTTGGCAACAGACTGTTGCCAAATTCACCGACGCACCCTGAACCGCCAACAGTGGCAACGACTATCGCCAAGCCTAAGCATCCCGGTTGGCAGGGTATCGACGAGCAGGTTACACTTTAAAAATAATCCGTTCAGCCGCGTCGGGTCTGAGCGATACCGCAGAGGTGAGTCATCATGCATGCCAACGTCAAGCAGCTGCGCTTGCAAACCAAAGCTTTGATTGCCGCTACCCAGCGTGGCGAGACCGTAGAGATCACCTTTCACGGCAAGCCATGTGCTCGCCTAGTGGGGGTGGCGTCTGCCACACCTAACAAGCGCTTGGCCCCCAACCCGGCGTTCGGCCTCTGGGCAGATCAGGGCGAGGCAAGCGCCCAGGAGATTGACACCCAAGTCCGCCATTTGCGCGCGCCGCGCTCCTTCGAGGGCAGCGACTGATGCTGGTGGACACGGATGTGCTGATCTGGAATTTGCGCGGCAACCGCGCCGCCGCCCAGCGCCTGGATGACGCGCCAGGTTTCTGGCTCTCTGCCGTCACTTATATGGAACTGGTGCAGGGCATGCGCAACAAGCAGGAGCTAAGGCAGCTACGCCAGGCACTGATCTACTGGCAAGCAAGCATCCGCCATCTGGAAGAGGGGATATCCTCGCGTGCCATGTTTTTGGTCGAAAGCTATGCGCTAAGCCATAACATGCAAATGGCCGATGCCCTGATTGCCGCCACCGCGATGGAGGCAGGGGTGTCTTTGCTCACCGCCAATGACCGCCATTACCGCCATATCGATGGCCTGGAGATCGATGTTTTTCGCCCGGAATAGTTCGTCCTGAGTCAATCACCAAACACTACGCCCCCTAACGCCATGCTTAACCAAGTAGCTGCGCTAGCGCTCAGCGATTGTTGTTGACACGACCAATATGCCTGTTCACTGCCGTCCCGTGTCCTAGGACGCGGGACAGCGAAGCGGAAAGAAACATGAAAAGTCAACGAGACACCTATGACCACCGCAACCATTGAACAGCGCCTAAGCGAGCCAGAAGGCAAGCAGCTTGAGTTCAAGCGCGACCTATCATCGCCTAAGCCACTGATGAAAACACTGGTCGCCTTTGCCAATACGGCCGGTGGCCAGTTGATCATTGGTGTTGACGATGATGGCACCGTGCTAGGCGTGGATGATCCGCTGGATATAGAAGAGCGCCTTACCAGCATGATCGCGGATGCCATTCACCCCCGGCTACTGCCTAATATTGAACTGGTGAGCGTGGGCGAACATACCTTGGTGTGTATTGAGGTGTTTTTGAGTAGCGCACGCCCACACTTTTTCAAAGCGCTTGGCGAAGAAAACGGTGTGCTGGTGCGGCTTGGTTCTAGCAATCGGCAGGCGGGGCTGGCCCTCATTCAAGAAATGCAGCGCCAAGCGAGCGGAACCACCTTTGACGTTCAGCCCATGCCTGAGCTGAGCCGTGACGACCTTGACCAAAACGCCATACAGCAAGCCTTTCGCAGCGAACAGCTGCTTGATGACAATAAACTTCGCACGTTACGGCTACTTGTCTCGTATCAAGGTCGCCTAGTACCCAGCGTGGGCGGAATTTTGCTGTTTGGCCGCGAGCGCCAATGGCACTTTGAAGATGCCTGGATTCAGTGCGGCCGTTTTCGCGGCACCGATAAGGTCGAGATTTTCGACCAGACAGATATTCGCGCGCCGTTACCCCAAGCGGTTGATGACATCGAGCTGTTTCTCAAAAAACATGCTTTCAAGCAGGCAGAGTTTGGCGCCATGCGTCGCCGCGATGTGTGGAGTATCCCGCTGACCATCCTGCGTGAAGCGATTATTAACGCCTTGGTACACAGCGACTACTCCCAAAGGGGCAGCCCTATACGCATTGCGTTTTTTGATGACCGTATCGAGATTGAAAGCCCAGGGCTATTGATGCCCGGCATGACCATTGAAGACATGAAACGCGGCGTCTCCATGATTCGCAACCCAGTGATTGCCCGCGTGTTTCGTGAGCTTGGGCTGATAGAGCAGTGGGGCAGCGGTGTGAAGCGTATTTTCTCGGAAGCCCAAGTCCAAGGGCTGCCTGAACCGCATATTGAAGAAATTGCCAACCGCGTGCGTTTGAGTATTCGGCTGGCAACGCCGGTTTCTATCCAGCAGTCAGCTTCAGTGACCCAGGCTGAGTCACGGCTAGAGTCACGGCTAGAGTCACGGCTAGAGTCACGGCTAGAGTCAGCGCTGGCAGCCAGAGTGCTGTTGATACTGCAGCAGGAGCCGCTGGGTAAAGCTGCCATAGCGCGTGAGCTGGGTCACAAGGGCGTTTCCGGTGAGCTAAATAAACAAGTAGGCAATTTACGCCAGCAGCAGCTGATTGAAATGACGCTGCCCGAAAAGCCCAATAGCCGCCTTCAACAATACCGCTTAACCCCTCAAGGCCAGCGCTTTTTGCAAGATACTTTCAAGGATTCACAATGAACACCGCCAACATCAAAAAATACGCCCCCAAGGCCCGCGCCCGCTTTATCGACACCATGATGCGTCAGGCGGCTCGGGTGGGCATTAGCCCGGATGGCAAAGGCGGTGTGGTGATTGCCCCCCTAGAGCAAAAGGGTGATGTGTTGGTGATGACCGCCCAGGATGGCCAAACCCACACCGTGCCCGCCCACCTAAAACGCGCACGGGAAGCGCTGGCTGCGTGGGTGCAGCGCGATGGGTTTACCCAAGCGATAGAGCAGGCCGCCTATAGCTGGTTCAACCGCCTGTGCGCCATTCGCTATATGGAAATTCACGGCTACCTAGACCACGGCCGCCGCGTGCTGAGTGGGGCAGGGGGCGAAGCCGGGCAGTTCCAACTGTTGGATGAATGCTTAGAGGTGGACTTGCCGGCCCTTGATAAGAGCCTGGATAACGCCCGCGTGCGCGAACTTAAGCTCGACGGCACCCAGGATGAAATCCTCTACCGCGAGCTGCTGCTGGCCCAGTGCCACGCCCTGCATGAGGCCATGCCGTTCCTGTTCGAACCGCTGGACGACGCTAGCGAACTGCTGCTGCCCAACAACCTGACCAAAACCGATTCGCTGATCCGCGAGCTGGTGGAAGCGATTCCCGAAGAGGACTGGCAAGATGTAGAAGTGATTGGCTGGCTCTACCAGTTCTACATCAGCGAGAAAAAAGACCAAGTGATCGGTAAGGTGGTGAAAAGCGAAGACATCCCCGCCGCCACCCAGCTGTTCACCCCCAACTGGATCGTGCAATACCTGGTGCAGAACTCGGTAGGCCGCCAGTGGCTGCAAACCTACCCAGGCTCGCCACTCAAAGGCCAGATGCCCTACTACATCGAGCCAGCCGAGCAGGAACCCAAGGTACAGGCCCAACTGGACGCCATCACCCCGGCGAGCATCGACCCCGAAACCATCAAGGTACTCGACCCGGCCTGCGGCTCCGGCCATATTCTGGTGGAAGCCTACAACGTGCTGAAGGCGATCTACGAAGAGCGCGGCTACCGCACCCGCGACATCCCTAAGCTGATTCTGGAAAACAACCTGTTCGGCCTGGATATCGACGACCGCGCTGCCCAACTGGCGGGTTTTGCGCTGCTGATGAAAGCCCGAGAAGACGACCGCCGCATTCTCACCCGCCTGGTTGATAACAAGGTGCGCCTGAACGTGCTGGCCATGCAGAGCAGCCAACACCTGGATGCCAATACCCTATGGCGCGACCTGAACCTAACCGGCGACTGGCACCAGGGCCAATCCCAAAGCCTGTTTGATAGCGAGCAGCAAGACCTTGCCAGCAACAATGCTACCTACAAGCTGATCGCTGATTTAATCGAACGCTTTCAGGATGCCAAAACCTTCGGCTCGCTGATTGAAGTGCCCAATGAGCGGGAAGTGCCGCTGAAAGCACTGTTGGAAGAACTAAGCGAACTCACCAACAGCGGCGATATGATGCAAAAGGCCGCCGCCCAGCGGCTGGTGCCGGTAGTGCAGCAGGCCTGGGTATTGGCCCAGCGGTATGACGCTCTGGTGGCCAACCCGCCGTATATGGGCAGTAAAGGCATGAATAAAGCGCTGAAGGACTACGCCAAAAACGCCTACCCCAACAGCAAGTCGGATCTGTTCGCGATTTTTATGGAGCACGCCTTCAGCTTACTGGCACCGCAGGGCTACAACGCCCAGATTAATATGCAGTCATGGATGTTTCTTTCCAGCTACGAAAAGCTCCGCGACTGGCTGCTAGATAACACCACCATTATCACCATGGCGCATTTGGGCGGCAGAGCCTTTGACAGCATCAGCGGTGAAGTTGTCTCCGCTACTGCCTTTGTGATGGAGAAAATCGCCAAGCCGGATTACCAGGGCGCTTATCTGCGGCTGGTAGACGGTAAATCTGAAGCCGATAAACAGGGCGCATTGCTCGAAGCCATTCAGAACCGCGACTGTGGCTGGTTCTATGAGGCCAAGCCGGATGATTTTAAGAAGATTCCGGGGAGTCCGGTGGCGTATTGGTTAACGCGAAAGATGCTGAATATTTTTGAGTCATCAAATCTGCTTGGAGAAATGGCGGAAGTTAAACACGGCCTCTCTACGGGGAAAAATGAAGCTGTTGTAAGATTTTGGCCTGAAATATCTTGGTCTGAATTTGGGCGAGGTTTTGAGTCACGGAGTGAAGCTCTAGTAAGCAAGTATAAATGGTTTCCTTATAACAAAGGAGGAGACTATAGGAAATGGTATGGCAACTGTGAGTACGTGCTTAGGTATGATGAGTACGGAAATAGCCTCATGGCGTCATTTTCTGGGCATAGGCATGATGGGAAATCTCACTACTTCAGAGAAGGAGTGACATGGACATTTATATCTAGCTCAAACTTTGCAGCAAGATATACGCCCCCTGGGTTTGTTTTTGATGTAAGCGGATCGTCTTTGTTTTTAGATACACCAAAGGAGATAACTGCATTTTTGTGCAGTAACTTATGCTACTCTATGCTGAAAGCCCTAAACCCAACTTTGAATTTTCAGGTCGGGAATCTAAAGTCGTTGCCCGTCATGGAGAAAGAAAATAATTATTTCAAAGATAGCATTAAAGAAGCTTCAGAGCATGCGATTGAGATCTCAAGAAGAGACTGGGATGGTTATGAGACATCTTGGGATTTTAAAGAGCTCCCACTTCTTGAGATAGCAGAAGGGAAAACGGCACAGGAATCTTTTTCATTATTGAAGGACAAGCATAATAAAACCGTTCAAAAGATGCGGGAGATCGAACTGGAAAGCAATCGCCTCTACAATGAGTTATATGGTCTTAAAGAAGACGTAACGCCTGAAGTTTCTCTTGAAGAAATCACGCTTACCTGTAACCCTAGTTACCGGTATGGAATAAAACATGAAAGAGAACTAGAAACTCTGCTCCAGTGCGATACTTTCAAAGAGCTGATATCCTATTCCATCGGCTGCATGATGGGCCGCTACTCGCTGGATAAACCCGGCCTGATTCTCGCCAGCCAGGGCGAAACCGTCCGCGACTACCTCGCCCAGGTCCCCGAACCCAGCTTTGTCCCGGATGATAACGCCATCATCCCGCTCACCGATCAGGAGTGGTTCCCCGACGACGCCACCAACCGCTTCCGCGATTTCGTGCGTACTGTGTGGGGTGAAGAGCACCTGCAAGAAAACCTCGACTTCGTCGCGGAAAGCCTCTGCCTGCATGCCATCAAGCCCAAGAAGGGAGAAGCGGCGCTGGAAACCATCCGCCGCTACCTCAGTACCCAGTTCTTCAAAGACCACCTGCGCACCTACAAAAAAACGCCCCATCTACTGGCTGTTCAGTTCAGGCAAGCAGAAAGCATTCGAGTGTTTGGTTTACCTGCACCGCTACAACGAAAGCACCCTCGCCGAGATGCGCACCGACTACGTGATCCCGCTCACCACCAAGCTCGCCAGCTACGTGGAAAAGCTAGAACAAGACAAAGACGCCAGCACCTCCGCCGCCGAAGCAAAAGCGATTGAGAAAGAGCTAAGCAAGCTCTACAAGCAGCAAGCCGAACTCAACACCTTCGACGAAAAACTCCGCCACTACGCCGACCAACGCATCTCGCTGGATCTGGATGATGGGGTGAAGGTGAACTATGGGAAATTTGGGGATTTGTTGGCGGAGGTTAAGGCGGTGACGGGGGAGAAGAAATGAATAGTTCAACAGAGAAACATCCTTCTCTACAAAGGCGCATTCGTTATAGCACAGATGAGGTTTACAGCCGATATCTGGGGATAAGCCTTCCAATAGCTAACGCAAATAAGTTTTGTGAAGGAAGGTTTGGCCGTTTTCTTGCTAATAAGCTGGGTATCAAAAAGTTGCCCTATAATGTTACCTTGGTAGGTTTAGTTTCTAGTGGTTGCATAAAGCCGAACCTCTTAGTTGAGTTGCCTTGCTCATATTTTAATAGTTGGAGTAATTTTCCATGCTGTCCAAGGCAAGATTCTGGCGAAAAATATGAAGAGATAGCTGGGCTATATAGCTATGAAGCTGTGTTATCGAGCACTAATAATATTGAAGATATTATTCATCCCTATGATGGTGATTTAAAGATAGAGTTCGTCGAAAAGTATAGAAAAGACTTCCCTGTGAAAAATATCACCTATCAGCATCCAAACGGCAGGAAATACAAAACAGAGGAGGTTTATTTTTCTTATTGGCAGGGGCTAGCACTAGCTAGCTCTATCCATAAAATTAACAACATCGAATTACATCTATCTCAACAAGAAGGTGTAAAAAGAGCAAAAGAGATAATAAAGTCGACCGTCAAAGAGTTCTGTGAGCGATATAGCGATTCGTTTGAAAGAGTTTCATGGTATAGAACGGCTATTGCTGTAGAACAGCTTTCTAATATAAATGCTACTTATGGAGAGATTTTTTCAGAACTTAGCAAGTATAGAGAAAATGGTCGAGAGGTTTTAATTCATGACCTCAAGGAATTCCTTTGCTTGTATAAGCAGTGGGATAATCTGCTTCAAAAAATAGGTTGTCCCGTTATCGGTAAAGCCCTTGAGGTCTTGAGGAAAGATATATACCTCGTTTTTGAGCAGTTGTGTATTGTTGGAGTCGATAGAGATGGCTTGTTTAAAAAATTTTCTTATGGCCGTACCTCTTGTGAATGGTCACAGCTCCATGAGGTTCTCTATTTTGAAGACTATAAGTTTAAGTTTTTCTTTGAAAATAATCTCAACTTATATTGCGAAAAAATTTGGCGTTGGGGTTATGAATGTAATTCAATTGTTTTTGGAAACTTTTCTAAAATACAAGGTTTTTATCCTTGGATAAGATCTCTATACGACCTACATGAAACAATGAAATGGGATGGGGAAGTTGATTTTTTACACTCAAGAATCGTAGATTGCCTTATTGTTGCTACGGTTAGAACTGAAATAGTTGTCAGAGAGATGCTGAGAGTAAGGTTTAAGGATTTAAGTGGCTTTAACGCTGATGATAAGTTATCAAGAATATTATCCTATATAGGCGACCATGTTGACGAGAAAGATAGGAGAATTTTAAAAACTGTTGAAAGTAAATTTAATAGCACAAGGCTTGATTCTCGTCCAGAAGATATTTTTTCGGAAATAGACTCTATTGGGTGTAAAAACTGGCCGAAAAGAGACCTCCTATTTTTGAAGTCAATATTGAAATTTGTGTGTGCCAGGAATTATTTTGCTCATCATGCTTATAAAGATGATGAGTTTGATAGTTTTGTAAGTGAGCTGGCAGCTGAAACATTAAGGTCATTAGTTGAAACGTTGCTGTTTTTTCATGGAATTTGCGACAAGAAAAATCGACTCGGTTCAAATGGTGACCAAGTGTGAACCTAAATTAACTCATGCAAGGCTTAAAACACGCTTTATTCACCGACCACCACCGGATTGTCTTCAGGTATGACGCCCTCGGACACTTTGCCGAGCCGCTGATTGAGCTTGCGCTTAGCGGCGTTCAGGTAATCACAATGGCGGGGCAATCGCTTCTTGGTGTGAAGTTGAATAATGGAGAATTTAAGACCTGTTAGCGGAAGTAAAAACTGTGACAGGTACAACATTGGAGTGCTAATTATGAGAATTGGCAGAGTTTTTACTAAACAGGTTGGACCACTGGCCGATGGCGCAATTTCATTTGAAAACGACTGGACTGAAGAAATCGAGACCAAGGTTTTGCTCACCGGTCCGAACGGGTGTGGTAAGTCTACGTTGATACGTGGTTGCGCCATGCTTTGGGTTGCGCTTGGGTATTGGCTTGATCAGCGCAAGGCGTTGCCGCAAAAGCATGAAGCAAAGCAGTGGCTCCAGCGCTGGGGTGGAATGGCGCTTATATTCGATGGCCTAGAAGATATAACTGGAGCACCAGATATCAAAGTGGGGCTGATATTTGGCTCTATGTCATGGTGTGAGCAATTACAAGCTCAAACGCCGGATGTTTATTGGCTGGGTGAGGCGGTAGAGCGATCCGGTAGGCCGGGGCAGCCTAAAAGATCGCTGTATCTACCTAAAGAGCCCTGGATTGATGAATGGTCTCAAAAGCGTAAAAAACTCATTCTGTCATCGGAAAAGCTTGCGGCTCCCAACATGATGTATTTGGATGCAGAGGAAAGGCGTTGGGTCACGCCCAAGCGGAATATTGCCGAGCCGCTGCCCGATGTTATGTCTCAGCGCTGGCTGACCAAGTATGTGGTAACGGATGACTGGAAAGGACAGCTTGAAGCCTCACTGATCAATCTGAAAACCACCCAACTGCACAAGTACCATGAAGTGATTCGTGGCCTTAACCAGTTTCTAGTAGGCAAGGAAATCGACCCTGATATTAAGCCCGGCGAGGGCCGTTTAAAAGTGCGGATTAAAGGCGAACGCGGTGTGCATCATGGTATTGATGAGCTCAGTGCCGGTGAACATCAAGTGTTAATTCTGCTTTTCCTGATGCTTCGCTGGCTGCAGCCCGGTGGGGTTGTGTTAATTGATGAGCCGGACTTGTACCTTCACCCTTCATTGGTTGATCCGTTGCTGGATGTGCTGGAGCGAACGGCACGGGAGCTTGACGCTCAGCTAATTATTACGTCGCACTCTGTGGATATTTGGCGGCGGTACGAAACCTCGGGTACCCGCGTTGAACTTCAAACCGGACGAGGTTAGTCATGAAGGGAATCGAAAAAAAGATCCGTGAGATTAAAGAGCAAAAGATTGGTAATAGCGGCAGGCAGGTATTGGTGGTCGAAGGAAGCGATGATGTGGAAGCATTCGAGCTGATGCTGGAGAAACTGGCACCAGAGTGGAGTCGTGGCTGGGTGCTAGCGGAGGCGGGGAAGAAGTCCGCCGTACTTGAAATAGTCCGCCGAGAACCAACCTGGGCGGGTGTGGTTGACCGCGATGAATGGGCCGACGAAAAAAACGAGGAGCTTGAAGCCGAGCTGCGAAACCTCGCTGTACTGCCTAGATACTGCCTTGAAAACTACTTGATTGTTCCTTCGGAGCTGTGGGCGGCTCTTCCCCCTAAGCAAAAGGCAAAGATTCCCGGTGGGCAGCAGGCGTTGCAGGATAAAATTCTGGAGGATCTGGATCGGTGGGTTAGGCATGGTGTGCTGTGGTCGGTTGTGAACCCACTATGGGAAGGGCTTCGCTCGCTTGGCTTTAAGGAAAAACTGCTGGCAGTTGATATTGCCGAAGATGACGACGAAATAAAGAAAATTCTTCATGAGTGGCATCAATTTCTGAAGCCAGAGGATATTTGGGCGCGTTATATGGATCGGTTGAGTGACGTTGTGCAGAAACCAATCGATGAAAAGTTGAAGGTTCACGTTCATGGGAAAGAGTTTTATAAAAAAGTAGTGAATCCAACGCTAAATGAGCTGCTTGGCCAAAAAAGGGCCGAGGAACGGCAGTTTTCAATTGTTCGAACGCTTCCTAGGGCTTACGATCTTCAGCCGGTTTTGGATAGGCTCGGGCTTGTGGCCAGCAATTAAAGGTTGCCGTATTGATGAAACTTAAAAATATCGAAGAACTGATTGAGAACGAGGGTGAAATCACCGTCGGTCGAATAGGGCCGGTGCGCTGTGGCGCTTCTGCCTGTGATGAATCTAATTGTCTTGCGATGTTAGCTAGACGACCTGGCGAGTCGTTTGAGGCGTTGCTTATACGCCTGGATTCCGCGATTGAGGATGCTATTGAGCATGATATCTTCGCAGATGAAATCAATCCATAAAGTGCAATGTAAGGAGCTTTGATGACGACTCCCATCGGCCGTTGGCGTATCACCTGGATGGAAACGTGGGATCAGGACTTTGTCGATTTGATTGAGCCTGGGCACTTTCGGTTCGATGACAATGGCCTTGGCTATTTTATCTTCGGTGCTGTTGAAGGCCAGCTTGACTACCGCCTTTCAGAAGGCTGCAAGCGTATCGATTTCAGTTGGTCGGGCAATGATGAGGGCGATGAGAAATCTGGCCGTGGCTGGTTTAAGCTCTCATCCTCGCGTATTGCCAAAGGATGCTTTTTTATTCACTGTGGGGATGAATCAGCGCTAGAAATTGAACGGCAGCCGTGAAGAGAAAAATAATAAGTAGCAAGCTCCTATTGTGGCTCATATACTAATATTTAATAAATTAGTAGTTGGAGCAATGTGATGAAGGTGCCTGTCTCTCCACCGTCCCAGGAAAAGCTACTTGAGCTGCTCAAAAGTGGCGATGTCGCTAAAATGGCGTTGCTCTTTGGTCAGGCGGTTGGGCCGACGGACAGTAAAGGCCGTTACCTACACTGGGACAAGCTTAGGCATCTGGCCATGCCTAAAGGTTACGATGCCGAGCTTTACTGGCTGGCCATGCGCAACGCGCGAGAGAAAATTTCCAGAGACCTATCTTTTAAGGATAAGCAGGGGGCTCCCTTTCGGTTTTGCATACCGGATACCGTGATGCGTGACATTCTCTGGATCAGTGAGAACGCGACGGGGGCAATCAAGGCAGACAGTAAAATCTCAGACCCTCACACAAAGCAAACTTACCTGATCAACTCGCTGATTGAAGAAGCCATCAATTCGAGCCAACTGGAAGGGGCTTCAACCACCCGCCAGGTGGCCAAGGATATGCTACGTTCGGGAAGAAAACCCAAAGATCATTCTGAAAAAATGATTCTTAACAACTATAACGCCATGCGTTTCATTCGTGAGTACAAGGAAGAAACACTCACGAAGTCAATGATATGCGAATTACATAAGATCGTGACAGAAGATACGTTACCTACAGAAGATGCTGATAAAGCCGGTGTTTTTCGAGGTCCAGATGAAGACATAAGGGTGTACTCACTCGATGACAAGCTGCTACATACGCCGCCATCCTATCAAGAGCTTGATGACCGTATTCAGCAGCTATGCGACTTCGTCAATGCGGAAAATGAGAACGAGGCTAGCTTTATACCGCCTGTTATCAAGGCCATCGTTGTCCACTTCATGATTGGGTATGACCACCCCTTTGTGGATGGCAATGGCAGAACGGCACGGGCTCTTTTCTATTGGGTGATGGCCAAGGAGGGGTATTGGCTGATGGAGTATATCTCTATCTCTCGGGTGCTGAAGCAGGCACCCGCACAATACATGGCGGCCTATCTGCATACAGAAACGGATGGTAATGATGTTACTTATTTCATTATTCATCAGCTTGAAGTGATCAAAAAATCGATTGCTGATCTGCATCGCTACCTCACTGACAAAGCAGGAGAGTACAGAGAGGCTGAAAAAATCCTCAAGAAATCAAAGCTCAATGGTTTGCTCAACCATCGGCAGCTGGGGCTGTTAAAAAATGCGTTGGATAACCCTGGGATGGAGTACACCATTAAATCCCATCAGAATTCCCATGGGATTGCTTATCAGACCGCACGAACCGACTTGTTAGCGCTATCAGATAAGTATCATCTGCTGAAAAAATATAAAGTCGGTAAAAAGGACGTTTTTATCGCGCCTGCCAATATGCTGAATCTGATAAAAAATGACTGATGTATATTTTCCCGTGCCAGAGCAGAGCAGAGCAGAGCATGGCTAGGCAGCGCTGCCGCTTTTACTGATCCGAACGTGATAATATTTTGAATCCTAAGTCTTTTAGCGTCCAAGTACACGTCGCTATCTATGAGATGGCGGCGTGACTGGCAGCAAGTTTTAACGTTTATGTGGCAAGGAGGCTAGATGCAGCTCGACCAACTCCAACAGGGCTTACAACACGCCTTCTTCACCGACCGCCATCGGATTGTGTTCTGGTACGACGCCCCTGGCCACTTTGCGGATTCGCTCAGCGAGCTTGCGCTGGAAGGCGTTCAGGTGATCAATATGGCGGGGGAGTCCACCCTGGGCGTGAAGCTACGCCTGGAGCTAGAGGAGCCGGAAATGCCCACGTTGCTCTACTTTCCCTACGCCGAGCCAGCCCCAGAGAACGACTGGCTGCTGGATATAAAGCTGTACTCTGGCCGCTTCTACGCCGACCGCGTTTCGATGATTTTCAACGAGCTGGGCCTAACGCGCCACGTACTGCGCGAGCACTTGGCGCAGCGGCAGGCGTTCTTGGCCAGTCGTAAGCGAATCGAAGCGTTGAAGCGTTTGGTCACGCCTTCTCTTAGTGAAGATGAGCTGGATCTGGCGATGCTGGCCGTGGTGGTGGGGGCCACGTCTCTTGACGTGGCCACGCTGCTGTTCCACTTGGCTGAAGAGGCGGTGGCCAATGAGCTAGGGCTAGAGGCCAACCCAGCGGCGTTGATTGAAGCGGAAAAGTACGCCTTGGTGCCTGCGTTGGTGCGCGCCCTGCAGGCCGAAGTGGGTTACCCCGCTAGCCAAGCAGAACTCAGCGGTGAAGCGCCGCTTAACTTCGGCCAGTTAATGCTGCGGTTATTGATTACCGGCTACTGCGAGAGCATTTCTGATATTCCTGACTGGGCGCGTCAGGTGGCCATTCCCTCTGTTAATGCGCGTGCATCCTCCCGAGCGCTGCTCACTCGCTGGCGAGATAGTTCACGCTTTTACCCCGCGTTTGATGTGATCTCCGGGTGGGTGGCGGATGCCCAGCGCATTGATGACAAGCTGCAGGATGTGCCGTTAGAACAGCTAAGCCATGTGGCGACGTTTGAGGTGGTGGAGAAGCAGATCATTGTCGATCTCTGCCAGGCGATTCCCACGGCGGATGCCCGCGACCTGAAGCTATTCGACAGCATCATTGTGGCGCGCCTGGACGGTTATTGGGCGTCTCGGCATAAAAACGATGCCCGCCGCGAGCGCTACCGGCAGCTGTATGCCGCACTGACGGCGGCGATTGCGCTGTTTAGCCTGCGTCATCTGCATGCTAAAGGCTTTCATTACGAGAGTGTTGAGGCGCTCTACCACGCTTACCAAACAGATCTCTACCGTTTTGATACCGCCTATCGTCATTACGCGGTGGCATCGGATGCCACTGGCGTTGAGCTGCTTAAAAACCTGGATGCCGCTGTTGAGCGCTGTTACGACGAGTGGTTCCTGGGCCAGCTCACCCGTAACTGGAGCGAGCGCGTGGAAGCCGAACAGCGGCTCACCCACTGGAAGCTACCCAATATCCCCAGCCAGCAGCATTTCTACCGAGATTGGGTGCAACCCCAGCTAGCCGCTAGCCGCCAAAAGCGTGTGGTGGTGGTGATTAGTGATGCCTTCCGCTATGAGGCGGCGGAAGAGCTGCGTGAACGCATTAATGCCAAGCGCTATAGCGAAGCGACGTTAAAAAGCCAGTTAGGTGTGGTGCCAAGCTACACCACGCTGGGGATGGCCTCGCTGTTACCGCACCGAGAGCTCAGCTATCAGCCGGGCAGCGATACGGTGCTGGTGAATGGCCAATCCACCCAAGGCACGGCGAACCGCAGCAAGTTACTCAAAGCAGCCCTCGGCGGGGAGGCGTTAGCCGTCACCGCTGAAGAAGTAAAAGGCTGGAGCCGTGAAGAAGGGCGCGAAAAGATCAAAGGCGTGCAGCTGATGTACGTTTACCACAACGTGGTGGATGCCCGTGGGGATGCCGCTAACACCGAAAGCGAGACGTTTGCAGCGGTGGAGGATGCCATTGATGAGCTGGATCAGCTGACCCGTAAAATTCTCATGCACCTGAACACCAGCACGGTGCTGGTCACCGCCGACCATGGTTTCCTGTTCCAGCGCAGCGCGTTGGATGCTACCGACCGCACGGCGCTGTCAGACAAGCCAACGTCGGCCTTCAAAAGCAAAAAGCGTTATGTGCTGGGCGAGTCGCTGCCCGATAACCCCAGTGTGTGGCACGGCCATACCCGCGATACGGCAGGCACCACCTGCGATACCCAGTTCTGGATACCCAAAGGCGCACACCGTTTTCACTTTGTCGGCGGGGCTCGCTTTGTACACGGGGGCATTATGCCCCAGGAAATCGTGGTGCCCGTGCTCACCGTTCAGCAGCTGCGGGGTGAGAAGGTAGAAAAGCGCACCAGCCGCAAGGTGGAAGTGATCTCACCCAAGGCATCGCTGAAGATGGTCAATAACATTCAGCGCTTCGACCTGCTGCAAACCGAAGCGGTGAGCGAGCGCCTCCGCCCGATCACGCTGTCCGTGGCGATCTACGCGGGCAGCGAGGTGGTTTCCAGTGAAGAGGTCGTGACCTTCGATAGCGCAAGCGACAATATGAACGAGCGCATGAAGTCGGTGCGCCTCTCGCTATCGGGCACGTCATTTGACCGTAAGAATGACTACTTCCTGGTGCTGCGCGATAAAGACCTGGGCACCGAGCGGGAGCGCTACCGGGTGGTGATCGATCTCGCGTTTACGGATGATTTT
Source organism: Halomonas sp. KX33721 (assembly GCF_001596805.1). Lineage (NCBI taxonomy): Bacteria > Pseudomonadati > Pseudomonadota > Gammaproteobacteria > Oceanospirillales > Halomonadaceae > Halomonas > Halomonas sp. KX33721. The sequence continues at coordinate 82,057 of NZ_LVIA01000020.1, forward strand.
TTCTAGGCCCGTCATCAGCTGGGGAGTTTTTAATTTTGTGCATTGTGCTTTTTTCGTCGTTCAGGAGTGACCGCCCACATGGATTTTGACTCATCTTCCGCCACGCACATTACCGACGCTCTTCAGGACGCCGATCTGGATACGCTACTTAACACGCACTTTGCGGGCCGCGTGGTGCGTAAGGACCTCACCCAGCGCGTGAAAGAGGGCGCTAATGTGCCCGTGTATGTGCTGGAGTACCTGTTGGGCATGTACTGCGCCTCTGATGATGCCGAGGTGATCGCTAAGGGGTTGGAAAACGTCAAAGCGATTCTGACGGATAACTACGTGCGGCCCGATGAAGCGGAGAAAGTGAAATCCATCGTGCGTGAGCGCGGCAGTTTCAAGGTAATTGATCGTGTCACGGTGCGTCTGAATGAGAAGAAAGATCGCTATGAAGCGGCGTTCAGTAACCTGGGCATCAAAGATGCCGAAATCTCTGCAGGCATTGTTAAAGAGCACGAGAAGCTGCTGGTAGGCGGTATTTGGGTGATTGCCACGCTCAGCTACTTTCATGAAGAGGGACAAACAAGCTCGCCGTTTGGTGTCAGCCTGCTCAAGCCGATTCAGATGCCTCACATGAACATGGACGAGCTGTTTGAAGGGCGGCGTGGGTTTACCAATGCTCAATGGCGTGAAGTGCTGGTTCGCTCGATTGGTATGGAACCTGCCGAGTTGGATGAGAGCGTGCAATGGCACCTGCTGGCCAGGATGATTCCATTTGTCGAGAACAACTACAACGTCTGCGAGCTAGGGCCACGGGGCACTGGCAAAAGCCATATCTACAAAGAGTGCTCGCCCAACAGCATTTTGGTCTCCGGCGGGCAAACCACGGTGGCTAACCTGTTCTACAACATGAGCTCACGGCGCATTGGCCTGGTGGGTATGTGGGATTTGGTGGCGTTCGATGAAGTGGCCGGTATCTCGTTCAAGGATAAGGACGGGGTGCAGATCATGAAGGATTACATGGCCTCTGGCTCTTTTGCCCGTGGGCGCGAACAGATGGAAGCCTCAGCCTCGATGGTGTTCGTCGGCAACATCAACCAAAGCGTGGAGTCGCTGGTAAAAACCAGCCACCTGCTGACGCCATTCCCCGATGCCATGATTGATGCTGCCTTCTTTGACCGCTTCCATGCCTATATTCCCGGCTGGGAAATCCCCAAGATGCGGCCCTCATTCTTCACTCAGCGCTATGGGTTTATCGTCGATTACCTAGCGGAATTCTTCCGTGAAATGCGCAAGCGCAGCTTCGCTGATGCCATTGATCGCTACTTCTCGTTGGGTGATAACCTCAACCAGCGTGACGTGATCGCGGTACGTAAAACGGTGTCGGGCCTGCTGAAGCTGATGTTTCCCCATGGCGGCGGTTCACAAGGGCTGATGAAAGACGATGTACGCGATTGCCTGGAATACGCCATGCAGGTACGCCGCCGCGTCAAGGAGCAGCTGAAAAAGATTGGTGGCATGGAGTTCTACGATGTCCATTTCAGCTACATCGACAAAGAGACCCTGGAAGAGCACTTTGTGTCGGTGAAAGAGCAGGGCGGTGGCGGCCTAATTCCAGAAGGCCAGGGCAAGCCAGGGGTGGTGCATACCATTGGCCTGAGTGATAAGGGCATGCCGGGGGTTTATCGCATCGAAATGCAGGTAACCGCAGGCAGTGGCAAGCTGGCCATGTCAGGGCTCTGGAACTCCACCGCCGCCAAAGAGCAGGTCAAAATGGCGTTTGATTACTTCAAGGCCAACGCCAGCCGCATCAGCGGAGCCCGCAAGGTGTTGGAGCATGATTTCCACCTGCATGTGGTCGATCTACAAAATAGCGGCGTTTTGCGCGATCTCTCGCTCGCCAGCTTGGTCGCGTTCTCTTCAGGCTTGGTAGGTAAACCTACCCAAAGCCAAATGGTCGTGCTGGGCGATATGAGCCTGGGAGGAAGCCTAAAACCCGTCGAAAGCTTAGCGGAATGCCTGCAGGTTGCCTTTGATGCCGGTGGCAAGCGCGTCACCCTGCCCATGAGCAGCGCCATGGATATTCCTACCATCCCCGGTGAGCTGTTCACCAAGTTCCAAACCAGCTTCTATGCCGAACCGATTGACGCAGTGGTCAAAGCGCTTGGGGTAGATTAAGGTTAATGAGTCTACCGTGATACTGCATTCATAGTTTCGCACGCACTGCAGAAGGCACTAAGGAATTCACCTGGTGTCTGGAAGGTGGCGGATAATATCAAGATCTGAATACGCTCTATGCTAGAGGCCGATAACATTCGGTTTAGTCATCGAATCACTTAACGTGGTTCGATGACTTTACACTTCGGGTGCCCCGCTAGGGAGAGAGGGCGACTACTTAATCTGCTGTTCGGTGAAGCGCTGCATGATGGCGAGCGTCTTATCGCTGACGTGATGCTCCATCCCTTCGGCATCAATTCTTGCCGTGCTGTCATCTACGCCGAGCGCCCGCAAAAAGTGCAATACAATGTCGTGGCGGGCGCGGGACGTTTCCGCCATTTTCTGACCCTCTTCGGTCAAAAAAAAGCGAGCGATAGGGCTTGCTGGTCACTAATCCTAGTTCATTCAAGCGACGAATCATTTTCGATACGGTTGCTTGGCTTACTGCCATACGATTGGCGATATCGGCGGCGCGTGCCTCGCCGCGATGCCGAATTAAATCGCCAATTAGCTCGACATAATCTTCGATCAACTCGGTTTCGTGTGCATTGCGCACCGTTTCATACTGCTGTGCGTGCTGTTCCACAGGCGGTAGTGCATCACCACTGTGTCCAGAGGGGGGGGGAGGTGCGCCGCTGTTGGTGATCACTCATTGGCAAAGGTTATCAAAGTTAGTGGAAGCGTTAATTGGCGATGGTAGCGCATTTTTGAAGATAATTGTTAGCCAAGGCTAAACTGTTTGCACATTGCTTTTTTGTTGAGCTAAAGTTATCTGTAACACGAGCCTAGCACAGAAGAGAGATCCAGTGGCTAAACCATACTTGCTAGCAGCTTTGAGCGTGCCGTTCGCCTGGTGTGGCGTTGTGACCAGTGCTCAGGCCGATGAGTTGCAAAATCCGCCCATCGAGATTGCCGTGACGTTTTCAGTTCTTGGCGACTTGGTGAAGAAAGTGGCCGGCGATGATGCGAACGTCACGGTGCTGACACCGATCAACGCCGAAGTGCACGAGTGGGAGCTAACCCCAGATAATTTTGCTGCGCTCGAGGACGCCGACATCGTTTTTTTATAACGGCTATCAGCTCGAGCAGTGGATGCGCCAAGTATCGGCGACAGTTAACGATGACATACCTATGATCGCCGTGGCAGAGGCGTCGGGTTACCCGACGCAAACGATCGTCACCGGTGAGATGGAAGGCGACGTGGACCCACACCTGTGGATGGACCCGCGGGCTGCCAGTGCCTATGTACAAGCCATTGCCAACACGTTGGAGGATAGCCTGCCCCATCAAGCCGATGCGATTCAGCAGCGTGCAGCGGCACTGGAAGCGCAACTGCACGACCTACATGTCGAGCTCCAAGAAACGCTCGAAGCCATTCCCGAAGAGCGCCGCGTGCTGCTCTCCAGTGAAGCAGCCTTTCTCTACTTTGCCGACGCGTATCGGTTCGAGCACGACGGCATTTGGGGGACCAATGCCGAAACAGAGGGCTCTCCGCGCCAGTTGATGCGGGTCATCGATCGAATCAACGAGCGTCAACCGGCGGCACTGTTTTGGGAAAGCACGATTTCTGACCGCCATGTGACCAGTATCGCACGTGATACGGGGCTGCCCGTTGCCGGGCCGCTGTATGTCGACTCGTTGAGTGAGCCTGACGGGGAGGCTGCCGATTACTTTGCCATGCAGCGTCATAACGTTGCCTTGCTGCGTCGCTACTTGGCTAGCGAGTAAATCACGATGTCCTCACTACCGTCTCAACCAGCCAGCGCCATCGATGTGAGCGGTGTCTATGCGGCTTACCAGCGTCAGCCCGTGCTAGAGGATATCCACCTCTCGCTGCCAAGCGGGCGTTGGACGGCCATCGTCGGGCCGAACGGCGCAGGCAAGTCGACGCTGTTTCACGTGCTGACCGGTAGTATGAAACCCTTACGCGGCCGCGTGACGGCATTTGGTCAAGCCATCGAGCATCATCGAAAAGCCGGGCGCATTGCCTACATGGCCCAGCGAGAGGCCATCGAGTGGGACTTCCCTATTTCGGTGTGGGAAACCGTGATGAGCGCCCGCTATGGCCACATGCGTCAAGATGCGTGGTGGCGGAGGCTGCTTCCTGCGCGTTGGCATTCGTCACGGCATCGTGATGCGGTGGAAAAGGCGTTAAACGACGTTGATATGCTGGCATATGCCGAGCGGCCGATCGGGGCCTTATCGGGCGGACAAAAAAAAACGCGTGCTGCTAGCGCGTGCGTTAGCGCAAGAGGCGAGTATCCTGCTGCTCGATGAGCCGCTCGCGGGGGTCGACCCACCTAGCGAGCGACTCATTCTCGACGTGCTCAAACGCGAACGCGAAGCCGGGCGAACCATCGTGATGGTGACGCACGATATGCCGGGCGCGCGTCGCTACGTGGACCATGTGGTACTGATCAATCGATTCATTCGCGGCGAGGGCGCGCCCGACGAAATGCTGAGCGATAGCAAGTTGGCCGAACTTGCGGTGAGTTCTATTGCAAATTCTCCAGCGGATGTCGGGCGTGTCCGCCTTCCTGCATTTGCCAGCAAAGAATAGGCGACTTGAATGTTAGAAACGTTGGATGTTTGGAGTAGTGCGCTGGTGGCGGGGCTCATTGCGGCGCTGATGGTGCCCGTGAACCTAATGCCCGACAGCGTATCAGAGGCGTTTCAGTACGCCTTCATGCAGCGTGCGCTGCTCACGTCGATGATGGTGGGAGCCATCTGCGGCATGCTTTCGTGTTACGTCGTGCTCAAGCGTTGGTCGTTGCTGGGGGATGCGATCTCTCATGCGGTGCTGCCTGGGGTGGCGGTTGCCTACCTGCTGGGCCTGCCTTTTTTTATCGGTGCCTTCGTCACTGGAGCGCTGACGTCGCTCGGTATTGGGGCAATCGAGCGGCACACGCGCATCAAATCCGATGCCGCCATGGGGATCATGTTTACCGGGGCATTTGCGCTGGGCGTGGTCTTGATCAGTAAGATCGCCTCTAGCACTCACTTGATGCATATCCTGTTTGGCAACGTGCTCGGAGTGCAGCAGTCGGCACTATTGCTCACGTTGGCGGCCAGCCTTGTTGCGCTGTTGGTGGTATGGCTGGCTTATCGTCCGCTCATGCTTTACGCCTTCGATCCCACGCAGGCCCAAGCGCTTGGCTTCAATACGGGAGTGATACATTACGGTTTGATTCTACTGCTCACGCTCACCATCGTGGCCAGTTTGGAAACCGTCGGTATCATCCTCGTGGTGGCCATGCTGATTACGCCGGGCGCCACGGCCCACTTGCTGACCGACCGCTTCAAAACGATGCTGTTTATCTCCGTGGGGATTGGGGTGGGGTCTGCCGTGTTGGGGCTATGGCTCTCGTTTGCGTTTGACGTAGCGTCCGGTGGCACCATCGTCTTGGTAGCAACGGGGTGCTTCTTCACGGCGCTGCTGTTTTCGCCAAAGCACGGTGTGCTGATGCGGCTTTGGCGGCATCGAAGCTTGGGAGGCGCTAATTAGTTTCCCACCCGATGACGAGCCGTGGGTAGTCGATGATCCCAATGACGCTGTGTTTTGCATCGACGACCGGTGCTTGGGATAAACCAAACTGAGCAAACAGGCGAGCGCAATAGCGAATATTCATTTCCGGACGGACGCTAATGATCGGTTTGCTCATGATTTCGTAAAGGCTTACACGGTCTGCAGAGCGATTGACTGCGAGCACTTTTTTTAGCAATATCAGAGGCTAACACAAGCCCCAGTTCATCTTTCTCATCGCGCCTATCAACGATGATAGCGGTGGCATCGTATTGCCTCATTAGTTCAATGCCGTCAGTAACGGTCATAAAACCATCGGTCGTCACATAGCGGGAGTGCATGACGTCCTGGGCAGTGCGCTCCGTCAGTGATGAGCTTGCCATTGTTAAAGCCTCTCTCTAGCCTAGCGGTTGATCGAATGCATCTTCGAGGGATTTCACTTGGTGTGCGACGCCTACCGCATCCTCGACGTCTAGCTGAAAGGCGATGCCTGTTCCCGACGTGTCGTCAAATGCACCCACTTCCGCGATCGCTTCGAGAATTGAACGGCTAATATGCTCCTCCACTAAAAAGAGCAGCACGTCACGTTGCGACGTAATGTCCATGCCAAAAATGCCTTTTGCTTTTTTTAAGCCTTCGCCACGCGCGTTATTGATGACAGTGGCGCCGGTGGCTCCAGCATCTCTAGCTGCCTGAAGTATCTGGTCGCTTAGCTCATCTTCTACAAGCGCGACAATGAGTTTAAAGCGCATGGGTATCTCCTTGATGAGACTTTGTCACTGACGTGCCTGAGAGCGGCTGTATTTTCGATGGCCTATTGCTTCGCCATCGAGCAATTTGGGCGTATCCCATTACCGTGATAATAGGGAATAGGCAGGCAAGCGCGATCATTCCAAAGCCATCCATTAACGCGCTACGACCGGGTATCGAGGAGGCTAATCCAAGACCTAGCGCGGCGATGATCGGCACGGTAATGGTCGATGTCGTGACGCCCCCGGAATCGAATGCAAGGGGAATAATCGACTTTGGGGATCGTAGGGTTTGGACAATCACTAGGCAGTACGCTCCTAGCACGAACCACTGCAAAGGTAGGCCCATGACGATGCGCCATGCGCCCAGGGTGATTCCAACGGCCATGCCGAGGGCAACGGCGAGCCGCAGGGTAAAAGGGTTGATCGTACCGCCGGATATTTCGCCAGCTTTGATCGACACCGCGATCAGCGATGGCTCGGCAATCGTAGTGCTTGCGCCAATCGTAAACGCGAAAATATAGACCCAGTAGTAGTCGCTCCAATGCCGCTGAGCTCCCTCTGTCATGGCAGGTAGAAAATCGGGGTGTGTCAATTGGCTGGCCATCAACTCACCCATGGGAAACAGGGCTTGCTCTAGCCCTATCAAAAAGACAGAGAGTCCTACCCATACCATGAAAAAACCAATAGCGACCTTAAGAAACCGTTTGACCGGCTTGCGGATCACCAAATATTGGAAGCCAAAAATAATCGCCACGATGGGAAGAATATCGCGTAGCGTCCCCCAAAAAACAGCCAGCATATTCATGATCTTCCCTCTGCAACGAGATCAAGGCCAACAATACCGAAAAGCAGTACGAAAATGATGGGCATAACGGAAGCAAATGCAATCAAACCAAAGCCGTCCAGCATAGGGTTGCGGCCTTTGATGGCCGTGGCCAAGCCAACGCCGAGTGCCGTAACAAGAGGGACAGTAATGGTCGATGTCGTGACACCTCCCGAATCATAAGCAATGCCAACGAGCTCAGCAGGCGCTAACAGCGTCAAGAGCAGTACAAGAATATAACCACCAATGATCATCAAATGCAGCGGCCAGCCTTTAAAGATACGCAGTACGCCAACGACCACGGCGGTGCCTACGGAAAGCGCTACGATCATGCGGAGCGTGAACGCAAAGGACGTTTGGGCGAGACTGCTATTCTCGATCAGACCGCTTTCGGAGACGACAATCGCTGCACGAGCCGCCACGGCAATCAGTGCTGGCTCTGCGACGGTGGATCCAAACCCCAGTGCAAAAGCAAATAGAAGGAGCCAAACGACAGAACCTTTATGAACGAAAGCACGTGCGAGGTTCTCTCCTAAAGGAAACAGTCCCAGCTCTAGCCCCTTGATGAAGAGCGTTAGCCCGATCACTACAAACAGTAGCCCTAGTGCTAAATCGAAAAGCGCCAATGTATCGGGAAGAGGTTGTTGGATGACGAGCGTTTGAAAGAAGCTCATAACCAGCACAACGGGTAGCAAATCCCGAAGACTGTTTTTGAGCTGCAGGGCGAGAGAGTGAATAAAGTTCATTAGTGCCCTTTTTCAATGGCTGATACGTCTATACTCATCAGTGTAATGGTTACGCATGTCGTCTCTTTTGATCTAGGACACGTTGCGAGTGTTCTCTAGTCAACAAAGTTGGCTGCCTAACAGCAGCATCGAAGGGTCTAGTGCGTGCCAGCCCCACCATGCCAGCAATATCAAGCCACTCACTATCGGTAGGGCAATCAAACTCCACCATAGACTTGAACGCATCATGTCGTCACCTGTCCCGCAGAGGGGCGTGCCAGCGGCTTCTCACTGATGAACCAGTGGAGCGCGGCGGCGACCACGGACAGCACGATGGCAATCTGCCACACCGTATCGTAGTGGCCGGTGAGGTCGTACAAAAATCCACCCAGCCACACGCCCATAAACGAGCCCAGCTGATGAAAGAGAAACACGATGCCGCCCAACATCGAGAGATGGCGAACGCCAAACACCGATGCGACGATACCGTTGGTGAGCGGAACGGTGGAGAGCCATAACAGCCCCATGGCGATCCCGAAGAGATAAGCGCTGGTCGTCGTCAGGGGTAGGGCGATAAAGGCCGTGATGATCACGCCCCGGATGAGGTAAAGCCAGCTCAATAGGCGCGGTTTCGACCAGATACCCCCCATCCAGCCAGCGGTGTAGGTGCCCACGATATTGAACAGACCCACCAGCGCGAGCACCGTGGTGCCGACTTGGACGGCCAAGCCGTTATCGAACAGGTAGCCTGGCAAGTGGACCGCAATGAACACCACTTGGAAGCCGCAGACGAAAAAGCCCAGGCAAAGTAGCCAAAATCCTTTTTGCCCCGCCGCTTCGTTAAGCGCATCGCGCAGGCTCAAGTCGCCCAGTGCCTTCGGGCTGGGCCGGTCTTTGAGCATGGCGCCCAGCGGTATCATGAGTGCGGCAATCGCCCCCATGGCCAGGAGCGCAGAGGACCAGCCTAGCCACTCGATCAATCCCAGCGTGCCGGGCAGCATGGCAAATTGACCAAACGAGCCCGCCGCACTGACGATCCCCATGGCCATGCTGCGCTTCTCAGCGGGAACGGCCCGGCCGACGGCGCCCAGAATCACCGAAAACGTCGTTCCCGATAGGCCGAAGCCAATCAGCAGACCCGCGCTGACGGTCATGCCGAGCGCGCTGGTCGAAAGGCTCATGAAGCAGAGCCCCAGTACGTAGAGGATGCCGCCCGCCACGATGATTTTGGCCGCGCCAAAACGGTCGGCCAGCGCCCCGGTAAATGGCTGGGACAGCCCCCAAATGAGGTTTTGGACGGCCAGTGCGAACGCAAAAACGCCGCGCCCCCAGCCGAAATCGCTGCTCATGGGCTCGAGAAACAGCCCGAACCCATGACGTAGCCCCATGGCCGTGGAAATAACCAAGCTGGCGAGCACGATCAACAGCAGCGTATGGTGTTTCTGAAGGGCCATGGCACGTCTCTTATGGTGGATTGGTTAACGCGTTAATCAACTATCGCATGGCATTGGCGATTTTAGAAGCTTCCAAATAGGGTGCCGAGCGTAATCACACTCATCAGCGCGGCGATGGGGAGCACGATGGTGACCATGGCGACATTGCCATACGACTGGCGGTGGGTCAGCCCGCAAATGGCCAGAAGTGTGATGACGGCGCCGGAATGGGGGAGCGTATCCATGCCGCCCGCGGCCAGCGTCGCCACGCGGTGCATGAGCTCTGGGTCGATGCCAGCCTGTTGCGCCATGGCCAGATACTCGCTACCCAAGGTTTGGAGTGCAATGGAGAGCCCGCCGGAGGAGGAGCCGGTGATGCCTGCCAGCACGCTCATCGCCATGGCTTCGGAGATGAGGGGGTTACCGGGGGAGACATTGAGCACCGCATCGCGAAGGATGGCAAAGCCTGCCAAGCTGGCGATGACCGCGCCGTAACCCACTTCAGAGGCCGTGTTGAAAATAGGTAGCAGCGAACCAAAGCAGCCTTGATTGATGGTGGCTTTCAAGTCTTGCCAGTGGCGCCAGCGGGTGATGATCAGCCAAGCCGAGGCGCTCAGCAGGGCAATCAGAATGGCCCAAAGCCCGGTCTGTCGGCTGGGTGTGACGTTATCGAACGCGTCGCTGATGAAGCTCAGGTCCATCGCCGGGAATACCCAGTAAGTAAAGAGGGCATTGAGACCAATCACCATAACCAGTGGGATCAACGCGATGGCCAGCGGCATGCCGGGTGCTGTGTCGACGTCGCTGTGGGTATCGGTTTCACGTTCCGTGTGGGTACCGTAACCCTCCCTTTGGGCAGCGGCTTTCTTGACTCGCGACTGAAGGTAGAACGTTCCTAGACCTAGCATGATCGACCCAGCAATGATGCCAAGCCCCGGTGCCGCGAAGCTGTTGGTGCCAAAGTAAGGGATGGGAATCGCGTTTTGGATGGCTGGCGTGCCGGGCAGCGCCGTCATGGTAAAGGTGAAGGAGCCTAGAGCGATGGAGGCGGGGATGAGGCGCTTGGGTACATTGGCCTGGCGGAACAGCTCACGGCTGATCGGGTAAATGGCAAAGGCCACGACGAACAGCGAGACGCCGCCATAGGTCAGAACGGCGCAGGCCATGACGACCGTCAGCACCACGTGATGCGTGCCCAGCCGCTTGACGATACCGTTGGAAATGGACTGCGCGGCGCCTGAATCTGCCATCAACTGACCGAAGAGCGCACCAAGCAAGAAGAGCGGGAAGAACTGCATAACATAGTTACCCAGGGCGCCCATGAAGGTGTCGGTGTAAATCGGCAGTAAAAAAGCGCCGTCGCCTGATAGTAAAACCGCTAACGCGGCCATTAACGGCGCAAGCAGGAGGACCGAGATACCTCGGTAGGCCAGCAGCATCAACAGCAACAATGAGACGATAATAGCGAGCATGCCCATACAGGCTCCAAAGTATTTGTTAATTTAGTCATCGGTGCGTGTAAACAAAGGCCGGAATACTAGGTATTATATTGCATCGCAGCAATAGTGTTGTGACTAAAGTCGTAACCAAAAGAGAGCGTCACTTTCGCCTGCTTAAGCGCGCCCCATCTGTTAAAATCCGCCACCTTTGGCGTTGATGACCTTCCAATAACCCTGGGTATTTCCATGAATGCAGTAATTCTCGCAGTGCTCGTCATGGTGGCACTGTCGCTTCTTCGTGTGTCCGTTGTATTTGCGCTGGTGGTCGGTGCGTTAGTAGGGGGGCTGGTCGGAGGCCTTTCCCTGGACGATACGCTCAGCGCGTTCAACGAGGGCGTCGGCGGAGGCGCGCAGGTGGCGCTGGCGTACGCAACCTTAGGCGCTTTTGCCGTGGCCATCTCTCGTTCTGGGTTGCCGGACATGCTGGCAAATCGATTGATCACCTTGCTAGGTAAAGAGGCGACCGCCGCCCACCAAGCGCGGGTGAAGATGTTGCTGTTGGTGGCCGTGTTACTGGTCGCCATCTCCTCACAAAATGCCATTCCGGTCCATATCGCGTTCATTCCCGTGCTGATTCCACCGCTGCTGGCGGTGATGAATCGCCTGCAACTCGACCGCCGTGCCGTGGCCTGCGCGCTGACCTTTGGTCTTACGGCACCCTATATGCTGCTGCCGGTAGGATTCGGGGCGATCTTCTTGAACGATATTTTGTTGGCAAACCTGAACAGTGCCGGAGAGCCACTAGGGCTGGAGATCTCGCGTGGCATGGTGCCCATGGCCATGGCGCTTCCGGTGGGCGGCATGGCCATGGGCCTGTTGGTCGCCCTACTGTTTAGCTACCGCGGCCAGCGTAGCTACGCGAGTAAGGACGTGGCCGCGCCCAATGGCCAGACGCACACGCCTGTCGAACCGCACCTCTTAGGGTTAGTCATGTCAGGCGTGGCGATCGTGGCAGCGTTAGGCCTTCAGCTCTACACCGGCTCGATGATCGTTGGAGGCTTGGTGGGTATCGGCTTGCTGTCATTGGGTGGTATTTTCAAATGGCGCGAGGCTGATGATCTGTTCACCAGCGGTATGCGGATGATGGCTTTGATTGGCTTTATCATGATTTCGGCGGCAGGCTTTGCGGAAGTCATGAAAGCCACCGGCGATATCGACTCGCTGGTTGCGGGTGCCTTCGATCTGTTTGGCGATAATCGTGGCTTGGCCGCTTTGGTCATGCTGCTGGTCGGCCTGTTCATTACCCTGGGCATCGGCTCTTCGTTCTCAACCATTCCCATCATTGCGGCGATCTTCGTACCGCTGGCCGTGCAGTTTGGTTTCTCACCCATGGCGACTGTAGTGCTGGTGGGCACCGCTGCCGCTTTGGGCGATGCGGGTTCGCCAGCCTCGGATTCCACTTTGGGGCCCACCTCAGGATTGAACGTGGACGGCCAGCATGACCATATGTGGGATAGCGTCGTGCCGACCTTCCTTCACTATAACCTTCCGCTGATTGCGTTTGGTTGGCTGGCGGCCATGACGCTTTAAGCACACTCAATACTTACCAAAAGGGCAGCGCTGAGGCTGCCCTTTTTTGATGGAAGTGCTTGATGAAAGCGCGTTGAGTGGATAAGACGTTACTGTTTAGGCAAGTGTGCTTCAAAGGCACTTAGCAGACCACGGAGTAGGGACAGCTCTTTGCGGCTAGGCTGTGCACGGGCAAACAGCGCTTGAAGCTGCTCTTCGGTACGGGCGTGGGGCTGGGTTAAAAAACCGCTTTGCTGCATCAAGCGGCCAAGATGTTCTTGGAAATAGCCAAACTGTTGGCGACTAGGCGGCGTCGCTTCCAGCGGGCGCTGATACTCATAGCCGCTGGCGTTGCGCTTGCGCCAGGCGCGGTGCACTTCGTAGGCTAGAATCTGAACCGCTTGCGATAGATTGAGAATGCCATACTCGGGATTGGCGGGAATGCTGACTTGGTGGCTGCAGCAGCGAATCTCATCGTTGGTCAACCCGGAGCGTTCGCGGCCAAACACCAGGGCCACTGGGGCTTGGTGGGCGTTGTCGATGACTTGCTGGGCCATCTCGTCAGGCTCGTCGAAATGGGGCAGCGGCATGCTGCGCAGCCGAGCGCTGGCACCGACCACTTGCACGCAGTCGTTCACGGCCTCTTCGAGTGTCTTTACGCAGCGAGCGTTTTCTAATACGTCCGTTGCACCGGCGGCTAGGCGAGTGGCTTCTTCATCGGGGAAGGTACGAGGATTGACCAGCACGAGCTCCGTCAGCCCCATGGTTTTCATGGCGCGGGCTGTTGCGCCTATGTTGCCCGGGTGGAACGTTTGCACCAGCACGATACGAATATTGGAAAGCACGAGAAGTCGAACCTAAAAGCTGCCAAATAAAGTCGGTGATGGTAGCACGCTTTATGACGCCATGACGTCGGTACTAATGAAAGAACCCCGCCGAAGCGGGGTTCTTGATGACGTTCAACGTCAGAGCGTTAGGCTCATGGGGTGCATCACATCATGCCGCCCATGCCACCCATTCCACCCATGCCGCCCATGTCCGGGGCAGCTTCTTTCTCTTCCGGATCGTCGGCGATCATGCACTCGGTGGTGATCATCAGGCCAGCAACGGAACCAGCAGACTGCAACGCAGTGCGGGTTACTTTTGCCGGGTCGAGAACACCCATTTCGAACAGGTCGCCGTACTCGCTGGTTTGCGCGTTGTAACCGAAGTTGCCTTCACCATCTTTGACGCGATTGATGACCACAGCGGCTTCTTCGCCCGCGTTGGTGACGATCTGACGCAGCGGTGCCTGCATGGCACGCAGCGCCATGTTGATACCGTGGTTCTGATCTTCGTTGTCACCGGTCAGGCCCTGTACTTTGGCCATCACGCGAACCAGGGCAGTACCGCCGCCAGGTACGACGCCTTCTTCTACGGCAGCGCGAGTCGAGTGCAGCGCATCTTCGACGCGTGCTTTCTTCTCTTTCATTTCGACTTCGGTCGCCGCACCGACGCGGATAACGGCAACGCCGCCTGCCAGTTTGGCAACGCGCTCTTGCAGCTTCTCTTTGTCGTAGTCAGAGGACGTTTCTTCGATTTGCGCGCGGATTTGGTTAACGCGCGCTTCGATGTCGTCCTCGGCACCTGCGCCATCGATGATGGTGGTGTTCTCTTTGGACATGGTCATGCGCTTGGCAGTACCCAGGTGATCCAGGTTTGCCTGCTCAAGGGTCAGACCTACTTCTTCGGAGATCACGGTGCCGTTCGTCAGGATAGCGATATCCTGCAGCATGGCTTTGCGACGGTCGCCGAAGCCAGGTGCTTTGGCAGCCGCGACTTTCACGATGCCACGCATGTTGTTCACGACCAGCGTTGCCAGCGCTTCGCCTTCGATATCTTCGGCGATGATGGCCAGCGGCTTGCCTTGCTTGGCAACACCTTCCAGCACCGGCAGCAGCTCGCGGATGTTGGAGATTTTCTTGTCGACCAGCAGGATGTAGGGGTCTTCCAGCTCGACCGCCATGGTGTCTTGATTGGTGACGAAGTAGGGAGAGAGGTAGCCACGGTCGAACTGCATGCCTTCGACGACTTCCAGCTCGTCTTCGAAGCCGCGACCTTCGTCAACGGTGATGACGCCTTCTTTACCTACTTTCTCCATCGCTTCGGCAATGATCTCGCCAATGCGCTTGTCGCCGTTGGCAGAGATGGTGCCTACCTGGGCAATGGATTTGGTGTCGGTGCAGGGTACAGACATTGCCTGGATCTCTTTCACCGCCGCCGCGACCGCTTGGTCGATGCCGCGCTTAAGATCCATCGGGTTCATACCGGCAGTAACGCCTTTCAGGCCTTCCGCGACAATCGCTTGAGCCAGAACGGTGGCGGTGGTGGTGCCGTCACCCGCAGCGTCAGAAGTTTTTGAAGCAACTTCTTTTACCATCTGGGCGCCCATGTTTTCGAACTTGTCTTTCAGTTCGATCTCTTTGGCAACCGATACACCATCTTTGGTCACAGTCGGTGCGCCAAACGACTTGTCCAGCACTACGTTGCGGCCTTTCGGGCCCAGCGTAACTTTTACGGCGTTTGCCAGAATGTCGACGCCGCGCGCCATGCGTTTACGAGCATCATCAGAAAACTTAACTTGCTTAGCTGCCATGTTCGTTACTTCCTAAATATTGAAATAGAAAAGTGAAAGTAAGTAGCCGATGCGGATTAGCCTTCAACGACGGCCAGGATATCGGCTTCGCTCATGATCAGAACTTCTTCGCCGTTGATTTTTTGCTTTTCAACGCCGTAGCCGTCTTTGAAAATCACCGTATCGCCAACTTTTACATCCAGCGGGCGCACGTCGCCGTTGTCGAGAATGCGGCCATTGCCAACAGCCAGGATTTCGCCACGCGTGGGTTTTTCCTGTGCATTACCCGGTAGCACGATGCCGCCAGCGGTTTTCTGCTCTTCTTCCACGCGACGGATCACAACGCGATCGTGCAAAGGACGGATATTCATGCTCACGTTCTCCTGAGGTTCGTCAAAGCCCAAAAAGGGCAGTTAGCTTAAAGTGATTTCCGTGGGCTAAGCCCTCGGAAAGTGAAGGCACGTTGCCTTCATGTTTATGGCGAAAGCGTAGCTTTCACCGAACCTGTGTGCTGACTCAAAAATGGGGGCTAGCCAACACCTTTCAAGGGGTGGATAAGAAAAAAAATTACACAATAGCGGTTTGCAAAGGCGATAAGCACTTAGCGCCGACGAGGCGTATCGTCGCCGCTAATAAACTCTCCCTCAATTGGGCCGTTTTGCGTGTTGGAATAGTCGCGCTGAGTGTTCTGCTCCCAGCCTGAAGAGCCGCTCTGGTAAGTGTGTTGCTTGGCCGTTGCAGTTTTGAGCCCCGCCCAGGTCAGCGCTTTCATCAGCAACTGGCGCGCATTGGGTATGAGGCAGGCAATGCCCAGTGCATCCGATAGAAACCCCGGGGCGAGCAAAAGCGCCCCACCAAAGATTAGCGCAGCTCCAGTAAGCAGCTCTTGGGAAGGTATTTCACCCATCTGCATGCGCTGGCGTGCGCGGGCAAAAGTAGAAACGCCTTCCTTGCGAATGAGGTAAAGCCCGATAAAGCCTGTGCCTAGCACTAATAAAAGCGTGGTTAGCAGGCCTATTTGGCCGCCGATGGTAAAAAGCAGCACAAAGTCCAGTAGAGTGAACAGCGAAATAAAGAGAAGAATAGGCATGGACGACTCCAAAACAGGCGTAATCGTTGAATATGGTGACAGAAATATAAAAAACAAGCAGCAAGTGTGGTTTGGCAAGCCAAAGGCTGCTCGATATTTTAAACTGGCTCTTATATGCTGCGGTGCACAAATGTGGGTGAGAGAGTGCGTGTTGTTGGTACTAGCTAGCTGCCAGCACGCTTGCTTAAGGAGAAAGAGATGCAATTAGATAAAAAAGTGGTGGCGATTACCGGTGGTGCCCGTGGATTAGGGTTTGCCATTGCCAAGCGGTTAGGCAAGCAGGGTGCTCAGATTGCTCTCATTGATATGAGTGCAGAGGCTTTAGATAGCGCGGTCTCTGCGCTTGGTTCTGAGGGCGTATCAGCCCATGCATTTGTTGCTAATGTGGCAGACGAGCAATCGGTTCAGCATGCCTTCGCTGATATCGCCCAGCGCTTGGGGCCTGTCAGTGGCTGTGTGAATAATGCAGGTATTACTGACGATGGGATGTTGATTAAAGCGAAAGGTGGCGTTGTAGAAAAGCGCATGTCGCTCGCTTCATGGCAGCGTGTGCTGGACGTTAACCTAACGGGTGTATTCCTATGTGGGCGTGAAGCGGCGACGCACATGGTTGAGGCTGGGCACGAAGGCGTTATCGTCAATATTTCTAGTATTTCCCGTGCGGGTAATATGGGGCAAAGTAACTACGCAGCGGCAAAGGCGGGGGTACATGCGCTAACGGTGACATGGGGGAAAGAGCTGGCGCGCTATGGAATTCGCACCGGTACAGTGGCGCCAGGGTTTATCGAGACTGAGATGACTGCCTCAATGCGCCCAGACATGCTGGAAAGAATTGCCGCCAGCGTTCCATTAAAGCATTTAGGTGAGCCTGACCATATTGCTCAAAGCGTGGCGTTTGTGTTTGATAACGACTACTTCACTGCACGTATTATTGAATGCGACGGTGGTTTGCGGCTTTAACCAAAAAGCGATGAGCATTGGCCATATAGTGCGCTGATGCTCATCGGCTAGGGGGTTGTGTTAAGTAGCGCTAAAACTCAAAGTAGTCCCGCTGAATTGCCCGCTGAAAGTACATTTCTAGGCGTACGGTCATTGCCCAGCGCGGGTCGTAGCTATCTTCACGCTGGAAATGCAGTTCAGGAATCACATCGCCAAACAGAATCCCTTTATGAAGATCGCGACGGTAGCGCGTCTGTAGGTAGTAATTGGTCATGCGCGGGTTAGAAGCGCTTTCACCAATCGCAATGGCAGAGTAGCGCATGGCGCTGCGGTCATTTAGTCGCTGATTCAGCTCAGCCACTTCGCTATATTCTAAGGTGTCTTCTTCTTCGCGCCATTGAACCGTGGTAATGAAGCGTAGATGGCGATTTTCCGATAGCGGTCGGCCCATGTCCCAAGTAGTACGCGCTGAGTAACCATCATTATTAAACCAGGATACTCGGTTGAAAGACTCTAACTGCCAGGGGCCGTCGCCAATATCCCAAAGCCGCTCACTGGTAAAGCGTACGTAAGGGTCCAGAGGCATGCGAAGGCGAATACCCGCGCCAATTCGGTTGCTCCAGTTTTCGCGCTTATCACGACTCTCTAGCCAATCCAGGCCAAAGGTGGAGGTGCTGCGGTCACGCTGGTCGTTATAGAGGCGGCCGGAGCCTTGATCTGTCAACGTGCCTTGTGATTCTTCGGGGTCGCTTTCAATGACTAGGCGTAGACGCTCTTCTGTCGTAGGCAAGTCGATCCGGTAGCGGACACTAATATCGCCGCTAGTGCCATCACCTTCCATCCAATCAATTTCCTGGCCAAGGCGCAGATAGGATTCATTATTGACGGTTGCGGACTCGCCGCCCCCAAAAAATGCATCAATGTTGCGAGAGGTATTGTCGACCCAGTTGCCAACGTTGGCTCGAAATGGCTCAACGCGCTCCTCTGCCCAGTCAGGTAAATCGCTATCTTCCTCAGCAGCATGACTTTGAAACGAGAGGACGGTAAGTGTGCCAAGGCAAATAAACGCAATGACGGGTTTCATAGGTCTGTCCCAAAAATTTTAATTATGCGCACTGCATTATTGTGCTTTATGCATTTCGATATCTTTGGTCCATTTCAAAACGCGTTTGCGATCTCTTCGGCTATTCATGCGCTCTGTATCGACTTTTAATGGCAGCACAGCGCGTCGTCGCTAACGTAGCGTAAAAATAGGCGCTCGTCAGCTAGTTAGAGCAGTTTGAGGGAGTTTGGAAACAAAAAAATTCGGTTAGCATGAAGCTACCGAATTATTTGAAATGATACGCTTTAAATTGGTGCGGATGGGGAGACTCGAACTCCCACACCTTGCGGCACTAGAACCTAAATCTAGCGTGTCTACCAATTCCACCACATCCGCAGAAGACGAGGCGCATATTATCAACATTTGCGCTAATGTCAAATCTTGCAGCGCTATTTTTTAACATGAGGGTAAAGGGGGACGTGAAGCGGTGAAGAAATGGATCGCGACCATTAACCAGTGGCTCAAGCAGGGGCTGCCCGGCTACTGTGCATTTTGCCTTGCTGGGCGCTCATCAAGTGCAGGGTGGTGCGATGAATGCTTTGCATTGCTCCCCTGGAATCTTCATAGCTGCGAGCAGTGTGCCGAGCCGCTGGCAGGGGTGGCTGGTAAACGGTGTAGTCACTGTCTGACGGAGCCGCCTAGCTTTACCACCACGACAGTGCCGCTTTGCTACCAAGATACGATAACTTCCTTGGTGCACGACTTTAAGTTTCATGGCTCCCCGCGTGCGGGAATGCTGCTAGTTGAGTTGATGTTATCCCGGTGCCCCAGCCAGATGGCCAGCGCATTGCTCCCTGTACCTATGTATCCTGGGCGTGCCAAAGAGCGCGGATTCAATCAGGCACAGTGGCTGGCTGAACGGCTAGGCGACCGGTTGGATCTACCGGTGATGCAGGCGCATTGTATTAAGCGTTTGCCTTCTCAGCGCTTTTTAAACCGCCGGGAGCGACAGCAAAACTTAGCAGGTGCATTTATGGTGGACACTGAGATGCCCGCGCATGTGACTATTATCGATGATGTAGTAACAACCGGTGCCACTGGCCATGCGTTAGCGACCGTACTGCTGGAACAGGGTGCCAAGCGCGTTGATATTTGGGCCGCTGCCCGTACACCGCTGCAGAAGAGTTGATAAACTAGGCAGCCCATCCAAGGAGTCATCTATGTCGCATCCGTTTAGCGCGCTTTCGCCTGATCTGGTTATGTCAGCCGTTGAGTCGATAGGTATTTGGCCTGCTGGCGAACCGTTTGCTCTCAATAGCTATGAGAATCGTGTGCTGATGTTTCGTGATGACGACGGTGGCCGCTGGATCGTGAAATTCTATCGGCCAAACCGCTGGTCAAATGAGGCTATTCAGGAAGAGCATGATTTTTTAACCGAGTTAACGCAGGCGGGCGTTTCGGTGGTGGCGCCGTGGCGCAATGGCCAAGATGTATCGTTGCATGAGTATCAGCAGTTTCGCTTTGCCTTATTCCCACAGTGCATAGGCCAAGCGCCCGAGTTAGATAACCCTGCCCATCTATTTGCCTTAGGTGAGGTGCTGGGTCAACTTCATGAAGTGGCTGCTAAAAAGCCGTTTCAGCATCGCGGAACGCTATTGCTCAGTGAAGGGGTGACCGAGGCCGAGCAGCGCGTAGTGACAAGCCCTTGGCTTAATAATCATCAAACCCGCGCCTATCAAAACGCAGTCGATAAGATTCGCCGCCAACTTGAGACAGTACATATCCCTTCTGCAAGCATGATACGTACCCATGGAGACTGCCATTTAGGCAATATACTTGGTCGCGATGAGACATTTACGCTTGTCGATTTTGATGATTGCCTGATGGCGCCCGCCATCCAAGATATATGGATGCTGCTGCCCATGGAAAATCCGCAGCTATGGCGGGCGCAACTCAGTGAGATGATAGAAGGCTATGAAGAGACAAGTCCGTTTCCCCATCAGCAAATGTCGCTTATTGAGCCATTGCGTGCTTACCGCTTAATACGTCACGCGGCGTGGCTGGTAACTCGGTGGGATGATCCTGCCTTTCCTCGGGCATTTCCCTGGCTGGCAGAAAGTGGCTATTGGGATCAGCATATTCGCCAGCTTGAGCAGCAACTACTGCACCTGGATAAGCCATTATGGTTGGCCTAATGCATCGGCTGGATTAGTTTTATCTTGTACCTTTAAAGGCGACCCTTAGTGAGATGCTCGCGAAGGGCCGCCTGGGTCTTGCAGGTTGACTACTCAGGCTGCTCTGTCGGGGCTGGGTTTTCTACGCTTTGGTCAGGGTCTGGACGCTCACCAGGAATAGGGTTGCCGACACCTTCCCCATTAGCTTGGCGACGGATGGCATTAATGTCAGCCGAGGGATTGTCTTGAGCATCAATACGGACGCTTTGATCTAATGCCAAGACGAAGGGTTGTCCAGGAGTTAATGAACAGGAGCCGTCGTCGCAGGCAAGACCATACTGGCCATCTTCTGCATAGGCGCTGGCTGAAAAAGTGCCTGAGTAGATGGCGCTTTCTGAATCGTGGGTTTCAATGCAGGTTGCATCTTGGGTAGTAATACGGACGCGATCACCGTTTAATTGCGCATTGGCTACTAACAAGCAGTATTCAGGCAGTGAATGGGTGGTGCCGCTTGCTTGTTTTGGATGCAGCAGAATATCGCTGTAACGTTTTTCGCTGCTATCAAACTTCAAAGCTTCAACGACTTCAACGCCTACTTTCGCGCCGCTGGGAAGTTCCAGCGCCGACTCTTCTGCGTGCAAAGGTGATACAAAGAAAGTACCCAGCAGGGCAGTTAGCCAAAAGGGCGATGATTTAAATGACATAGCATACTCTCAACAGTGGCCCCTGCACTATTAGCAGGAAAATTGTGCTTTTATCATAGCACAGCTCAATTAGTGCCGAAGGGGGGTGCGTGTCACTCTGCCACAGCCTGCATAGGTGCGTTAAAATAGATTAATCTACTGTTAGTATTGTACATAAATTGATTGATATATATTTTTTGTACAGAATAAAGGGTTCAGCTAGCACTCGCAGGGTAAGGCAGCTAAACGGAAGAAACCGTAAGCTACTCAGTAGCTTGCCGATAATGGAAGCTCGCTGGCGCGATAACATTGCTGCAAGGCGATTAAGTGATAGCGAATAAGCACAGTTTTGATGAGGCCTACAATGACCGACGATCTCGCCCAACACTACCGTCAAATTATTTCCGCGCTCGGTGAAAACCCTGACCGTGAAGGGCTGCGAGATACACCAAAGCGCGCAGCTAAAGCCATGCAGTTTTTAAATGCTGGTTATCATCAATCATTAGAAGAAATAGTGAATGGGGCCGTTTTTGAGTCACAGACCGATGAGATGGTGCTGGTCAAAGATATCGAGCTCTACTCCATGTGTGAGCACCATTTACTGCCTTTTATCGGCAAATGCCATATCGCCTATCTGCCGAGTGGCAGGGTGCTGGGCCTTTCCAAATTTGCTCGTATCGTCGATATGTATGCACGTCGAATGCAAATCCAAGAGAATTTAACGCGTGAAATCGCCGAGGCGGTTCAGCAGGTTACTCAGGCAAGAGGGGTGGCTGTTGTGATTGAGGCCCGCCACCTCTGCATGATGATGCGCGGTGTGGAAAAGCAAAATTCCAGTATGACCTCATCGGTTATGTTGGGAGGTTTTCGCAGTAGCCAGGCAACGCGCCAAGAATTTTTAACGCTGATCAACTGACCTGAGTGAAACTCAGCAGGTTTCATGTCAAAGGCTTGGTTAAATGCCTCGTTTCGTCTTAGCATGAACAAGTAAATGAGCCTGCAAGGCCGTCATTTGGTCAGGAGTCTGTCATGGAAGCGCTGAAAGAAACACAGCTGTATTGCCCGTTTGCCTATATTGACGGCAGTTGGGTAGCCGCCGACAGCGGTGAGCAAATCAACGTTTTGAACCCAGCCACTGGTGAGTCGGTTGGTGAGATGCCACGCCTAGGTAAGGCGGAAACCGAACGTGCCATTGATGCTGCCGATGCGGCGCTGCCGTCATGGCGGGCGTTAACCGCTCAGGAACGGGCAGACTTATTGCTCAAGTGGCATGACCTAATGCTTGAACACAAGCATGACCTTGCTCTGCTGATGACCTATGAGCAGGGCAAGCCAGTAAGAGAAGCAGAAGGTGAAATTGCCTACGCCGCGAGCTTCTTACGCTGGTTTGCTGAAGAAGCTCGCCGTGTTTATGGTGAAACCATTCCTGCCGCCAATGCTAATCAGCGTATTGTGGTGACGAAACAGCCGGTAGGCGTTGTTGGCGCGATTACGCCGTGGAACTTTCCCGCTGCGATGATTACTCGTAAAGCAGGGGCGGCACTGGCTGCTGGCTGTACCATTGTGGTGAAACCTGCCAGTCAAACGCCTTTTTCCGCCACTGCACTGGCATTACTCGCCGAACGTGCTGGCATTCCCCGTGGGGTTTTCAATGTGGTGCCAGGCAGTGCGTCTGACATCGCGAAAGCGCTTACAGAATCTCCCAAAGTCCGTAAGATCACCTTCACGGGCTCGACTGAGGTGGGGCGCACTCTGATGGCTCAGGCCGCTGAGCATATCCAGAAAATTTCTTTGGAACTGGGGGGCAATGCGCCGTTTATCGTTTTTGAAGATGCGGATTTAGACGCGGCTGTTGAAGGTGCCATGGCGGCTAAATTCCGTAACGCCGGGCAAACCTGTGTATGTACTAACCGCTTTCTGGTGCAGTCCAGCGTCATTAACGCGTTTTGTGAAAAGCTTGCCGTTGCAATGAACAGCGAGCTAAAGGTGGGGAATGGAACAGAGCCAAATATTAATATTGGCCCGCTTATTGACGAGAATGCTGTTAAGAAAGTCAGTGAGCACGTTCAAGATGCCATTGATAACGGTGCGGAGCTGCTTCTGGGTGGACACCCGCACCCCTTGGGTGGCAACTATTTCACACCAACGCTGATCAGCTTTGCTACCGATGCAATGAAAGTGGCCCACGAAGAGACGTTTGGCCCGCTGGCAGCCGTTTTCCCCTTTGATGACGAAGAGACCGCCATTGAGATGGCCAATGACACCCAGTACGGCTTGGCTTCTTACTTCTACTCTCGCGATTTGGCTCGCGTGTGGCGCGTAGCGGAGGCGTTGGAGTATGGCATGGTGGGCATTAACACCGGGCTTATTTCCAATGCGGCGGCACCCTTTGGCGGGGTGAAAGCGTCGGGTCTTGGCCGTGAAGGTGGCCATCAAGGCTTGGAAGAGTATCTGGAAACGAAATACCTGTGCATTGATCTTGGCAAGTAATACGTCCTAGACCGAAAAAGCCCTCACTTGAAGCAAGTGAGGGCTTTTGTTAATGCAGGAGGCTATCCTCTGATTAGTGGCGGAAGTGGCGCATGCCGGTAAATACCATGGCAATGCCTGCTTCGTTAGCGGCATCAATCACTTCCTGGTCGCGCATGGAGCCGCCAGGCTGGATAACCGCCGTAATGCCCGCTGCTGCGGCGGCATCGATGCCGTCTCGGAAGGGGAAGAAGGCGTCAGAAGCCATCACTGAACCAGGAACGGAAAGCCCTTCATCTGCCGCTTTAATGCCGGCAATTTTAGCCGAGTAAACCCGGCTCATTTGGCCTGCGCCTACGCCAATCGTTTGGCCTGCTTTGGCGTAAACAATCGCATTGGATTTCACGAACTTTGCTACTCGCCATGCAAAGGCAAGGTCGCGCAGTTCTTCTTCAGACGGAGCGCGTTCGCTTACCACGGTAAGCTCATCTTCAGTGACCATGCCTTGATCACGATCTTGTACCAGCAGGCCGCCATTCACGCGTTTGAAGTCAAACGCAGGCTGCGCCGTACCGGGCCAATGAGCGCTTACGTCCAGTAGGCGCACGTTCTGCTTCTCGGCCACAATGACGGCTGCGTCGTCGCTGACCCCTGGAGCGATAATGACTTCGACAAACTGGCGGTCAATAATCGCGCGTGCAGTCTTGGCATCCAGCGGTACATTGAAGGCGGTAATGCCGCCAAAGGCGCTGGTCGGGTCGGTCGCGAAAGCTTTCTCGTAAGCTTCCAGAGCCGTTGCGCCCACGGCAACGCCGCAAGGGTTGGCGTGCTTGACGATGACACAGGCGGTATTCTCAAAGGCTTTTACGCACTCAAACGCCGCGTCAGTGTCAGCCACGTTATTGAAAGAGAGCGGTTTGCCTTGAAGCGTTTTGGCCGTAGCAACGCTTGGCTCGCTGGCGGCGGGGTCCACATAGAAAGCCGCTTTCTGATGCGGGTTTTCACCGTAACGCATGTCCTGCTTTTTATGCAGCTGCAGGTTGAAGGTGCGGGCAAAGGTGGCGTCTTCGCTGGCTACCTGACGGCCAAGATAGTCGGCGATGGCGCCGTCGTAACCAGCGGTATGCTCAAACGCTTTAACGGCTAGATCAAAACGGGTGGCGGCGCTCACTTGGCCAGAGTGGTCATTAAGTTCGCTCAGTACCCGGTCGTAGTCGCTGGCGTTAACCACAATCGTAGTATACGCGTGGTTTTTGGCGCAGGCACGTACCATGGTGGGGCCACCGATATCGATATTCTCGATGGCGTCTTCCAGCGTGCAGTCTGGCTTGGCGACCGTGGCGGCAAAGGGGTAAAGATTCACCACCACCATGTCGATTGGTGAGATGTCATTCTCCGCCATGACAGCGTCGTCCTGGCCGCGGCGTGCCAAAATGCCGCCGTGAATTTTTGGATGCAGTGTTTTAACGCGTCCATCCATAATCTCTGGAAAACCGGTGTGCTCAGATACTTCCTTAACCGCAATACTGTTCTCTTGCAGTAAGCGGAAGGTGCCGCCAGTGGATAGCAGCTCGACGCCATGTTCGGCGAGGCCGCGGGCAAACTCTACGATGCCAGTTTTATCGGATACGCTCAGCAGGGCGCGGCGAACGGGGGTAGCGGTACTATCGGCCATAAGGGTGCTCATCGTGTGCAGGTCGGAGTTTAAAACAACAACGCCCCTTTAAGGGGCGTCACTTTCAATTAATCCATACAGCTTAAGCTTTTTGCGCAGCGTGCCACGGTTTAAACCAAGCACATCCGCCGCGCGCGTTTGGTTGCCATCGGTGTGTTCCATTACACATGCCAACAGAGGAGCTTCCACCTCTGCCATCACCATGGCATACAAATCGGTAGTTTGGCTGCCATCGAGATGTTCGAAGTAGCGGCGCATTGCCATCTCAACCGCTTCTCTTAGCGGCTGTGGCTGGGCACTGTCGGAAGGGTCTGCTAGCGTGCCAGAGAGATGGGAGGAGCGTTCGCTGGAGAGCAGGTTGCGTTCAGTCATGCCGCATGGCTTCCTTTGGCTAGCAGACGCTGAGCGGCGTCGTGGGTCATGGCGTTATTAATCCAGTCAAACTGCGCTTCAGTCGAGGCAAGGGCATTAAACTGCTGCTTGAGCGCTCGCTGTTCAGCGTCTGAAAAGCGCTGGTCGTCATTGAGATACCAGCCGACATGTTTGCGTGCGATGCGTACGCCCATGGTGTCGCCATAGAACGCATGCAGTGCCTGCAGATGCTCAAGTAGTATCTGGCAGCGCTCTGTCAAACTGGGTGGTGCTAACCGTTCACCATGAGTTAAGTAGTGGGTGATCTGTTGAAAAATCCACGGATTTCCCTGAGCGCCTCGGCCTATCATTACGGCATCTGCGCCGGTATAGCGCAACACATAGGCAGCCTTTTCGGGCGACGTGATATCGCCGTTGGCAATCACCGGGATAGCAAGGTGTGACTTAACCTCAGCAATCGTGTCGTATTCAGCCTCACCAGTATAGCGCTGTTCTCGGTGACGGCCATGGACAGCCAGAGCCTGAATGCCTGCAGACTCTGCCAGTTTGGCAATGCGCAGTGCATTGTTCGACGCAGCGCACCAGCCGGTGCGTATCTTGAGCGTGACGGGAATATCCACTGCGCTCACTACGGCATCTAAAATCTCAGCAACTAGCGCTTCATCGCGCATTAGGGCAGAGCCCGCCGCCTTGTTGCAGACCTTTTTCGCTGGGCAGCCCATGTTGATGTCGATGATTTGCGCGCCAAGCTCAGCATTAAGCCGGGCGGCCTGGGCCAGCATCTCGGCATCGCCACCGGCAATTTGCACTACCCGGGGGGCGGGCTCGCCTTGATGATCCATGCGTAGCTGAGATTTACGGGTATGCCATAGCGAAGGGTCAGCGGTCACCATTTCACCCACTACCCAGCCCGCCCCTAGCCGACGGCAGAGCTGACGAAACGGGCGGTCGGTGACGCCCGCCATGGGGGCCAGCATTACCGGGTTAGGCAGTTGGTAAGGCCCAATCGCAGGTGGCGAAGTAATCATCAAGGTCATTGCGGTGCACTTTGGTAGGCATGAAATCGACGAGTAGGACGTTTCAAGGGGGCGTATGATACGCCTACTCGGCAAGGGATTGAAGGCCAATTCCGATTTTATGCGGGGCGGTGACCCGTCAAACGCACCCAGCCTTCGCGCACGGTGGGTTCATCCATATAAAGCCCTTGGGCTTCGTAGGCCTCCAGCACGTCTGAGGCTTGATTGGCCAGTATGCCGGATAGTGCAATGTGACCACCGGGCGCTACGTGGCCAGCAATCATGCTAGAAAGCTCGACCAGTGGTCCTGCCAGAATATTGGCCGTGACGATGGGGTAGGAGCCGCCTTTGAGTTGCTCAGGGTAGTAGAGCGCAAGCTGCGCCGCGCCAATAGCATTACGCTCCGCGTTTTCGCGGCTGGCTTGTAGCGCTTGTGGGTCAATATCCGTGCCGTCTGCATGGGTCGCGCCTAACTTCAGCGCCGCAATGGCGAGGATGCCTGACCCACAGCCTACATCCAGTATGGCTTTGCCCTGCAGTTCATTGCGCACAGCTAATCCGTCGAGCCACTCAAGGCAGAGCGCCGTTGTGGGGTGCGTGCCAGTTCCAAACGCCAAGCCTGGGTCAAGAATCAAGTTCACTGCGCCTGCTTCGGGCGGCTCATGCCAACTAGGAACAATCCATAGCCGTTCACCCATGCGCAGAGGGGTGAAATCATCCATCCACTCCCGCTCCCAGTCACGGTCCGCCAGCAGCTCGTATTCAATGGTCGGGCACGGCTCACCGGGCACTTGTTCGGCCCAGGTGGCTTCGATGCGGCTGAGCATCTCATCGATGCCATCAAGGTCATCGTAGAGACCCGTTAAAATGGTGTCTTGCCATAGTGGGGTCGTGCCGCGCTCGGGCTCAAAGACGGGATCGTCGTGGGCGTCCTGTAGGCCAATGGCCGTCGCGCCCTCCTCGAGCAGCAGCTCTTCGAGAAGGTCGGCTTGTTCGGGGGCGACGTGTGCTTTTAATTGCAGCCAGGGCATCGGGGGTCTCCACGGCGTTTAGAGGATAAAGGAACAAGCGAAATTGCGATATAACTAGGACAAAACAGCAGCGGGGTGGCGATGGCCACCCCGCAGAAACACCCGCCAAGCGGCAGGCGTAGTAGCAACCTATGGCTTAGCTGCTTAGTTTCTTTTCCAGGTAGTGAATATTGACACCACCCTGGCGGAAGTAGCTATCCCGCACCAGATCTTTCTGAAGGTCGATATTGGTCTTGATGCCTTCGACCAGCAGCTCATCGAGCGCGTTGCGCATGCGCGTTAAGGCAATCTCGCGGTCAGCGCCCCAGGTAATCAATTTACCAATCAGGGAGTCGTAGTGCGGCGGAACGGTATAGCCGGTGTAAAGGTGGGAGTCCATTCGAACGCCTAAGCCACCGGGTGCGTGGAACAGTGTGACTTTGCCAGGAGAGGGC
This sequence comes from Halomonas sp. KX33721, assembly GCF_001596805.1. NCBI lineage: Bacteria > Pseudomonadati > Pseudomonadota > Gammaproteobacteria > Oceanospirillales > Halomonadaceae > Halomonas > Halomonas sp. KX33721. Next base: position 110,062 of record NZ_LVIA01000020.1, read on the forward strand.
ATAAAGGTACGCGAATCTTCGGCATTGATACGGCACTCAAAGGAGTGACCGTTCAGCTTTACGTCTTCCTGGCGAATTGAGAGCGGCATGCCTGAAGCAATACGCAGCTGCTCTTTAACGATATCCACGCCCGTGACCATTTCTGTCACCGGGTGCTCTACCTGTACGCGGGTGTTCATTTCGATGAAGAAGAACTCACCGTCTTCGTATAGGAACTCGAACGTACCCGCACCGCGGTAGTTAATCTCGATGCACGCCTGGCGGCAGGCTTCGAGCACTTTCGCGCGGGCTTCCGGATCAATGCCGGGGGCCGGTGCTTCTTCGAGTACTTTCTGGTGGCGGCGCTGTAGCGAGCAGTCGCGGTCATACAGGTGAATAGCATTGCCCTGGCCATCAGCCAGCACCTGAACTTCTACATGGCGAGGCTTCTCGAGAAACTTCTCCATATAAACCGTGCCATCGCCAAAAGCGGCATGGGCTTCGGTGCGGGTAACGGTAATGGCGGAGAGTAGGTGGCCTTCGGTATGCACAACACGCATGCCGCGTCCACCACCACCGGCAGCCGCCTTAATGATGACTGGGTAGCCAATGCGACGTGCAGTGGCCAGGTTGGTGGCGTCATCATCACCTAGCGGGCCGTCGGAACCGGGTACTGTCGGTACGCCAGCGACCTTCATGGCTTCAATCGCGCTGACTTTATCGCCCATCAGGCGAATGGTTTCAGCGCGTGGGCCAATAAAAGTGAAGCCCGAACGCTCCACTTGCTCGGCAAAGTTGGCGTTCTCAGATAGGAAGCCATAGCCGGGATGAATGGCGCTTGAGTCAGTCACTTCAGCCGCGCTGATCAGCGCAGGGATGTTTAAGTACGATTGCGCCGAAGAGGCAGGGCCAATACAGACGGCTTCATCGGCAAGACGAACGTGCATCAGTTCGCGGTCTGCTTTGGAGTGAACCGCAACAGTTTTAATCCCTAGCTCTTTACATGCGCGTAAGATACGAAGGGCTATCTCGCCGCGGTTCGCGATAAGTACCTTGTCCAGCATGGGAGAATCCACCCGTGTTGATATGAAAGATTAAGCGAGGACGATCATCGGTTGATCAAATTCCACCGGCTCGCCATCTTCCACTAGGATGGCCTCAACCACGCCGTCGCGGTCGGCTTCAATCTGGTTCATCATTTTCATCGCTTCAACGATACACACAGTGTCGCCTTGCTTCACTGTGTCGCCTACTTCAACGAATGCTTTCGCACCTGGTGCCGGGCTGCGATAGAAGGTGCCTACCATCGGCGAGTTAACTGCTTCACCGCGATAGTTAGCGCCTTGAGGTTCGGCATCGGCGGGGGTAGTGGCCACCGGCGCTTGAGGAGCAGCAGGCGCGGGCTGCGCGTACTGAGGCATCGGTTGCGGCTGCCACGCAGTGCCGTTGGGGTGACGGCTGATACGAACCGATTCTTCACCTTCCTGAATTTCGATTTCACTGATGTTGGACTCTTCCAGCAGCTCAATCAGTTTTTTAACTTTGCGAATATCCATTCGTATAGCCCCAAAAGTTGATCAAAGTAACACGTCGTCACAGGAGAGATATGCCTGCTAGGCGCGGCGCTTTTAAGTGCAGTAAACCAAATTTAAAAATGAAGAGAACGCAGCACGATGGCGAACGTTAACCCAGACTCAGTGCTAAAAGATGGGTTTTTTAGCAAATATGGCTGTGGAGTTTGCCGAAAAAGTCACCCACTGTCCAGTAGCCGCGGTAATGTGTGTGATATTTGCGACTTAAACAACTGTTTGACGACGATCGCGACACGGCAGCTTAAAAATGTGTTCAAAGCCGGTTGCACTGTCGCAACCGACCATGAGTTCATCTTTTATCCCTGCTGCCAGCGCTTGAACGAGTCGAGATGCTGAATGAGGTCTTGAGCAGTCACTTCGCCCTGAATGCGAGCTTCGCGCACTTCCTTGCCCTGGCTAAAGAGTAGCAGGCTGGGCGGGCCAAAAAGGTTGAAATGATTGAGCAGTTCGCGACTTTGTGCATTGGTCTCTGTCACATCGACCGCGATTAGTTGAAAATCGTTCAATGCAGCGGCGACTTGAGGATCAGGATAGACCTCTCGCTCCATCAGTTTGCAGGAGATACACCACTCTGCCGTGAAGTGGGCAAACACGGGCTGCCCCGCTTGAGAGGCTTGCTCCAGCTCAGACTGTAGTGCGCTGAGACTGTCGACTTCTTCAAAGATTGGAGTGGTAGCGGCTTCCCCTGTACTAGAAGTGGTCACCGATAGCGGTCGTAATGGATTGCTGCCTCCTTGGGCGGCGCCCAACACGAGTGCTACCCCCCAGGCCAACAGCATTAACCCCGCCGTTTGCCGGGCTTTTGCCCAGCCGTGAGAGGGCGATGTATTCAGTGCGCCAAGGGTAAGGGCACTGCCGATTGCTAGGGCCGCCCACAGCAGAAGAGAGATTGATGGCGCAATTAAACGCTCAATCATCCAAATCGCTATACCTAATAACAACAGCCCGAAAGCAATTTTAACGCCATTCATCCAGCCGCCAGAGCGGGGTAGCAGCGTTGCGCCGAAGGTGCCCACAAGCAATAAAGGGAGCCCCATGCCAAGTCCAAGCGCAAACAGCACTGCGCCACCCATAATGGCGTCCCCAGTGGAAGAGATAAATACCAAGGCGCCCGCTAGCGGAGCCGTTACGCAGGGAGACACCACTAGCACTGACAGCGCACCCGCCACCGCCAAGCCCAGTGGGCCGCTGCGCTGGGCGCGGGCTTGCCAAGAGTCTATTTTGCTGGCGATTCGCGGTGACATGCGAAGGTCAAAGGCGCCAAACATTGCCAAAGCGAACAGGGTAAACAGAATGGCAAAAGTAATTAAAACGGGGGCGGACTGTAAATGTGCCTGGAGGTTGAGCCCCGCACCAAATAGCCCCATTAGCACGCCCACCAAGGCATAGGTAATGGCCATGCCGAGTACATAGCTGGCTGACAGGACAAAAGCGCGGGGCTTGGTGGGGTTCTGGCCAACCACGATGGACGACAGAATGGGAATCATAGGCAGCACACAGGGCGTAAAGGTGAGCCCAATACCCACGAGGAAAAAGAGCCCTAAGGCGAGCGGTAGGCTGGTATCACTAATCAGCGCGCTGAATTTGCTATCTTCACTTTGCGGGGCGGAGAAGCCAGCGTTCTCGCCCGATTGAGTCGCTGCGCTGCTTGGGGTAGGTTCACCCGTGCTTGTTTGATTTGGAGAGCTTTGTTCGCTCTCATACTGCCAGTTGGCAAACGTGCTGGGCGGTGACGTTTCTGCGGCTTCAAGGGTGATACGCTCAGGTGGGTAGCATAACCCCGCATCGGCGCATCCCTGAAAGGTCAGCTCGATACTGATTGGCCCGCTATAAGGGGCGCTCAGCGGAACATCAAAAACGAGCTGATCGCGAAAAACGTACACATCCCCCATAAATTGATCGGTGGTGAATGAGCCCTGTGGAATGATGGGGTCTTCTAAGTCGACCGATGCCTGCTGGCTCGTGACGTCAAGCTGGTGGCGGTACAAATAGTACTCATCGGCAATATCGACCCCGATGCTGAGCGTATCACCATCGTGCCAAGCGCTGGGCTGGAAGGCTTCCATTACCGGCAGGAAGTCGCTCTGATTGCTAGAAGAGAACCACTGCCCGTGGGCCAATAAAGGTAGCCAGCACAACAAAAAAAATAGGCTAAAACGTTGCATGAGTAACACGGAGTATCCTTACGCGTTGGTAACAGGTTGGGTGCAAAGAGGCAGGATAGCGCACCTGTTGAGATTAGCGCATTTACTGCGGTGACGTGACGCGGTGCTTCATGCTCCGTTAATGTAAACGCAAAAGGCCGCTTCTCTAAAGGCGGCCTTTGCAATCAGTGTCGTGACGCTAATTACGCTTTTTTGTAAGCTGCGGCCGACTTTTCAATGGCCTTGCGAGCGGCTTCAACGCCTTCCCAAGACTCAACTTTGACCCACTTGCCTTTTTCGAGGTCTTTGTAGTTCTCGAAGAAGTGAGCAATTTGCTGGCGCAGCAGTTCGGGGAGGTCAGTCACTTCCTGCACGTCATCATACAGCGTTGAGAGTTTCGGGTGCGGCACGCATACCAGCTTGGCGTCTTCGCCGGCTTCGTCGGTCATGTTCAGAATGCCCACCGGACGCGCGCGAATGATGCTGCCAGGCGCTACCGGATGAGGGGTCACTACCAGCGCGTCTAGCGGGTCACCGTCGTCGGCCAGCGTGTGCGGGATAAAGCCGTAGTTGGCCGGGTAGAACATGGGCGTGGCCATGAAACGGTCAACGAGGAGGGCACCCATATCTTTGTCGATTTCATACTTAATCGGCGCGTGGTTAGCAGGAATTTCGATCGCCACGTAGATATCGTTGGGCAGATCCTTTCCAGCGGGGATGTTATCAAAGTTCATCGTTGGTTCCTTGGCTTGGCTTTTCTTACCTATTGCAGAGCGCAGTAGCTAAGCAGTTGATGCATTGCATTAATGGTGAAGAATTATACGAACATGGTCGATAGATTACCAATGCGACATAGGTGTTTAGCGGCGTGGATGTTGAAGTTCATTGCGATTTAAGGGGATGTCTCATATTAGTCGGCTTGATGCACTTCCAGGCAGTCACGCGCCATGAGTAGGGTTTTTGTACCGTTCGCGACGTTTGGTGGGCATCGTTTCACTGTGCCAGCGTGTATGATAGCCCTGTGTGGTTGTGATGTTGGTGAAATGGTAGTTGCGATGGTGAGTCGTAAGCCTAGGAGGATGAGTTGGCGCACGCCCAGTTGCTAATTAGTTATGGTCAAGCGTTTGTTGCCCCGGAGCGGCGGCAGCACCGCAGCTCAATGTCGGTGCGCCTGCCGGAAGCACCGCTGTTAAAAGTGAAGGGCGGCTGTGCGGTGATTAGTGACTCGATTTCCCGCAATACCATGGCCAAGCAGGCGGGAGATTTGAGCGTGCGCGGGTTTCTTGCGGATTACTACTCGACGCCTGAACACTGGGATACCAAAACCTCGGCTACCCGTGTGCTGCGTGCTCTTAATAGTTGGTGCTACAGCCAGAGCCAGCATGTTAAAGAGGGTGGCTTTGTTTCCTCACTCTCCGCGATGGTGTTTTTGGGCCGCGAAGGGCATCTGTTCCATATGGGCGATACGCTGGTATTTCGCTTACGTGGTGCCGAGTTTGAGCAGCTCACTCGTGACCATGTGACCGACGTAGGCGGCTATCGTTATCCCTCCCGCGCTTTGGGGATGGATGGCAGCGTCGACATCGACTACACCCATCTAGCGCTTAAACAGGGCGACCTGTTCGTATTCACTACCCAGGCGGTGCGCGGCACGCTGATGCCGTCGGACTACGTGCGGCTTATTCGCCAAGACGCCAGCGATTTGGATGCCGCCTGCGAGCGTTTGGCCAGTGAGGCAAAACAGCGCGCTCAGGAGCGCGGTTACGGCGGTGATCAGTTCTGCTTCCAACTATTGCGCATTGATGAGCTACCCGAAGAAGAAACCGACCATCCTGGCATGCTCTACGGTGATCTGCCAATCCCCCCTGAATTAGCTCCTGGCGAGCGCCTTGATGGGTTAGAGGTTCAGGCCGTGCTGTCACGAAACGCCCAATCTCGCGTTTACCGAGTCCGTGATGTGCATAGCGATCGCGTGATGGTGATGAAAGCGCCCAGCCCGGAACTTTCGCTGCGTAACGCCTATTTAGAGCATTTTTTTGCTGCAGCAGTGGGTGGTAGAGCGGGTGAATTCACCCTTTGTAGTGAAAGTCATGGAGCCCTCGCGCCCACGTCGCTATCTCTACTACCTCATGCAGAACGTGGAAGGTGAGACCTTGCGCCAATGGGCCGAGCGCCACCCGCAAGCGAGCCTCGTCCAACGTCTCGATATTGCCAATCAGTTAGGCAAGGCAGTTCAAGCGCTGCATCACCGCGATATTATCCATCAGCAGGTTATGCCAGATAACGTGCTGATTGATCAGCATGGAAAGGTAGTGCTGGCGGATTTTAGCGCCTGCCACATGCGTGAAGTGGATGGCCATCGTCACTCAGGCGAACTGCTTCGCCAAATCGGCTTTAATGAGCACACGGCGCCAGAGTACGCCCTGGGCGACAGTGTGGGGCGACGCAGCGATCAGTACTCGCTGGCATCCACGGTTTATTGGCTGTTAACCGGAGAGCTGCCCTATACCTTGACGCCGAATAAGCTGCGCTGTCATACCGATTTAGAAGAGCTCAGCTACCGTAGCGCCCGTACCACCAACCCGGAGATTACCCCCGCGTTGGATGAAGCGCTGCGCCGAGCGCTGGACCCACAGCGGCCGCTGCGCTTTAGGCGCATGTCGGAGTTTCTTCACGCGCTACGTATCCCGTTAGGACGGATGCCTCAGCGAGAAGAGCCGCGGACGGAGTCCCGGCGCTTTTGGCAAGGCGTAGCGGGCATTTTGCTTTTGCTATTGGTGCTTTCCTGGCTGCTGCGTTAGGAAAGCGTCCAGTAGTCCACTCTATTCAGGACGGGACAATCAATTAAGAAGGGGCGATGACTGGTCATCGCCCCTTCTTCTAGGCCAGCGTTTCAGCCAGCCGAGAAGTTACAGTGTGAATTTAGGCAGCTTCTGCTCCACTTTCGCCAGCTTGAGCTTGGCGACTTTAGGCAGGCCATTCTCGAACGGCGGGAAGTCTTCGCCTTGGATCAGCGGCGAGAGGTAGTCTCGGCATGCTTGAGTAATGCCAAAGCCGTTCTCGCTGATGAAATCGCGAGGCATGAATTTCTCTTGGTTGGCAATTTGCGACAGCGGCGCAGAAATCACATCCCACTGGTAGGGGGTTTGTGAAATACGGCGGATCGCCGGCATCATGGAGTTCTTGCCTGCCAGTGCCAGCGTCACCGCTTCACGGCCCACTGCGTAGGCTTGCTCAACGTCGGTTTTTGATGCTAAGTGGCGAGCCGCACGCTGTAGGTAGTCGGCCACGGCCCAGTGGTATTTGTAGCCTAAATCTTGCTTGATCATACCGGCCAGAGTGGGCGCAACGCCGCCTAGCTGGCGGTGACCGAAAGCATCGGTGTTACCCGCATCTGCCAGGAAGGTGCCGTCTTCGTAGCGCGCGCCTTCGGATACGACGATCACGCAGTAGCCGTACTTCTTAACGCTCTCATCCACTCGTGCCATGACCGCTTTACGGTTAAAGGACACTTCCGGAAAGATAATCAGGTGTGGCGGCTCGCCTTCACCTTCGCCTGCCAGTCCGCCTGCGGCGGCAATCCAGCCCGCATGGCGGCCCATCACTTCCAGCACGAACACTTTGGTGGACGTGGCGCACATGGAGGCGATATCCAGCGATGCTTCACGGGTAGACGTGGCAATGTACTTTGCGACGCTGCCAAAACCGGGGCTGTTGTCGGTAATGGGCAGGTCATTGTCGACGGTTTTAGGAACATGAATCGCGGTCAGCGGGTAACCAAGCTTTTCTGAAAGCTGTGAGACCTTTAGGCAGGTGTCGGCGCTGTCACCGCCACCGTTGTAGAAAAAATAGCGGATATCGTGCGCTTTGAAGACTTCGATCAGGCGCTCGTACTGGGCGCGGTGGGTATCAATATCCTTCAACTTGTAGCGGCACGAACCGAACGCACCGCCAGGCGTATGACGAAGTGCCGCAATGGCATCATCACTCTCTTGGGTGACATCGATCAGGTCTTCCGTCAGCGCACCAATAATGCCGTTATGGCCGGCATACACCTTGCCGATTTGGTCGGGGGCTTGCCGGCAAGCTTCGATAACGCCGCAGGCGCTGGCATTTATGACGGCGGTAACGCCACCGGACTGGGCGTAAAAGGCATTATGCTGGGCCATGGAAACGTCTCATCTCCTGAAAACGGGTGGTTTCATCGTTATTGACGGCAAGCGTTCGCTCCCTTGCTTGCCGATGCTTCACAGGCGCACTGAAAGTCGCCCTGTGAACCAAGCGCTCTTAATTGACACAAAGTTTAGCGTAAAGCTATTTCTGCTGCATTACATGCTGTTTCAAACCCGCCGCTGCGGGGATTTTTAGCTGCCTGCGCGGATTACTCATCGCTACCGTCCAGCGCTTGTTCACGCTGGGCTAGTCGCCAGCCGCCCAAATCTTTATAGCGGTTAACCATTGCGCAAAACAGCTCAGCCGTGCGCTCGGTATCGTAACGCGCGGAGTGGGCTGCTTTGTTATCAAACTCAATGCCTGCCGCACGGCATGCTCTGGCCAGCACAGTTTGACCATACACAAACCCGGCGAGCGTCGCCGTATCAAAGCTTGAGAAGGGGTGAAACGGATTGCGTTTGATGTTGCAGCGGTTGGCTGCGGCATTCAGAAAGCCGTGGTCGAAAGCGGCATTGTGGCCGACGAGGATCGCTCGCGAGCAGCCGTGAGCTTTTAACGACTTGCGAATGGGGCGAAAGATTTCGCCCAGCGCCTCGGATTCGCTAAGCGCCACTTGGCGACGCAGCGGGTCATCCAGATTAATCCCTGTGAAGTCTAACGCCGACTGCTCGACGTTGGCGCCCTCAAAGGGGTGGATGTGATACGCATAGGTCGCGTCAGGCAGTAAATTACCGTCCGGGTCCATGGTGAGGGTGACAGCTGCAATTTCCAATACGGCGTCCGTTTGGGCATTAAACCCACCCGTCTCCAAATCAATGACAACCGGTAAATAACTGCGAAAACGCTGGGCCATCAATTCGCGGGCAATTGCCTCGCTCATGCAGCTCTCCTTAGTAAAGCGAGTAGTCGGTCAGAATCAGCGGCGAGTGTTTGCCGCTATGGTTGGGTGATTCTAGCAGCTTTACCCCTAAGGCGTCGTTGACGGTATTCGCTGAGCATTGAGAACGCTATACTGACGGTTTGAATAAACAGGTAGCGCTGGCTTAAGGGCGCTACCCTTTCTAGTGAACTGCTTTTTACAAGGAGCAAAGAATGTCCGATGTCAAAAAGGTTGTGCTGGCATATTCAGGCGGCCTGGACACATCCGTAATCGTTAAGTGGTTGCAAGAGACCTACAACTGCGAGGTAGTGACCTTTACTGCCGACATCGGTCAAGGTGAAGAAGTCGAGCCTGCTCGTGCCAAAGCGCAAGCGCTAGGCGTAAAAGAGATTTACATCGAAGACCTGCGCGAAGAGTTCGTACGCGACTACGTCTTCCCGATGTTCCGTGCGAACACTATTTATGAAGGTGAGTACCTGCTGGGCACCTCTATTGCTCGCCCGCTGATCGCCAAGCGCTTAATCGAAATTGCCAACGAGACCGGCGCAGACGCCATTTCTCACGGCGCAACGGGTAAAGGTAACGACCAGGTGCGTTTTGAGCTGGGCGCTACGCGCTTAAGCCGGGCGTAAAGTCATCGCGCCATGGCGCGAGTGGGATCTTACTTCCCGCGAAAAGCTGATGGCTTACTGTGAAGAGCACAATATTCCGGTGGATTTCTCCAACAAGAAGAAGAAATCTCCCTACTCCATGGATGCTAACCTGCTGCACATCTCCTACGAAGGCGGCATTCTGGAAGATCCTTGGGCCGAAGCCGAAGAAGACATGTGGCGTTGGAGCGTTTCTCCTGAAGCCGCGCCAGAGCAGCCGACTTACGTTGAGCTGACGTACGAGAAAGGCGACATCGTTGCGATTGACGGCGAAGCGCTGAAGGCACATGAAGTGCTGGAGAAACTCAACAAGCTGGGTGGCGATAACGGCATTGGCCGCCTGGATATCGTTGAGAACCGCTATGTGGGCATGAAGTCGCGTGGCTGCTATGAAACGCCGGGAGGCACGATCATGCTGCGCGCTCACCGCGCGATCGAGTCACTGACGTTAGACCGTGAAGAGGCTCACCTGAAAGATCAGCTGATGCCCAAGTACGCCGAAGTGATCTACAACGGCTACTGGTGGAGCCCTGAGCGCCGCATGCTGCAAGCTGCTATTGACGAGACGCAGAAAAATGTCTCGGGTGTTGTACGCATGAAGCTCTACAAAGGTAACGCTACGGTAGTCGGTCGTAAATCTGAGCAGTCGCTGTTTGATGAGTCTATCGCAACGTTTGAAGACGATGCGGGCGCTTACAATCAGAAAGATGCCGAAGGCTTTATCAAGCTGAATGCGCTGCGTCTTCGTATTGCCGCGGGCAAAGGTCGTCAGCAGAGCTAACGTTCGTGGCCAGCCTCAGGGCTGGCCACTGCGTAACAGGAGCCGTTATGTTTAAGAAGTTGCTTTCAGGCTTATTTGGATCGCAAGGCAGTAGTGACGCGAGTGTTGGCACCAAAGCGGCTGAATCGGTGGAGTATAAAGAGTATTTAATTATCTCCCAGCCTGATAACCAAAGCGGCCAATACCGCGTGAGCGGCTGGATACGCAAACCCGATAGCCAAGGTGGCGCGCAAGAGCACCGGTTTGAGCGTTCTGATATGGTGCCGGGTCGTGAGGCTTGTGATGCGCTAATGGTGTCAAAAGCGCAGCGCTATATCGATGAAGTGGGGGATGCCATGTTCGAGCCCGACCCCCGCCGCGATAGCAGCACGGCTAGCTAATTATGGGCGTCCATTAGGGCGCGCACCTCATTGTTTACATAAAAGAGGCTTTCGGAAGTTCCAATACCATTTTGGTGCCACCTAATGGGGATTCGGTAGCCCATAGTTTGCCACCCAGGTGGTGAATTATAGCGCGGCTAATGGGCAAGCCTAAACCGCTGCCTTTGGGTCGGCCTTTTTCCGTAGTGTGCTCTCTCAGCTGGAGTTGATAAAACTTTTCAAAGACGTTTTCACGCTCTGACGGGGGAATGCCTGGGCCGTTATCCTCGACGCTTAGTTGAAAGGTATTATCAACCGGATAAACCGATAACTTAATGTTTGGGTGCCGGGGAGCAGCAAATTTCCGTGCATTCTCCAGTAAATTAATAATCACCTGTTCAAGACGGTCCGGGTCGGCAGTGACTATGGCAGGTGACGCTTCCGCAAAGAACTCAAATTCGACACTCTGTTCGTCATGTAAGCGGAAAATGGCATCGCTGCTCTGTTTGGCTAGCTTGGTTAAGTCAACCGCCACTGGTTTCATGGTTAATCGGCCGCTTTCAAGTCGCGCTAAATCCAAGATCTCCTCAATAAGTCGGGAAAGGCGCTGGCTTTCCAGTACCATAATGCTGAGAAAGTGTTGTCGTTTATCGGCCGCGATATCGGGTGTATCGCGTAAAATTTCTGCAAATGATCGTATAGATGTTAGTGGCGTGCGAAGTTCATGACTGATCATAGCGACAAACTCATCTTTCATGCGATCAAGCTCACGTAGCCGTTCGTTAGCGCTGCGTAGCTCTTCACCGACACGAGCTAGTTCCTGGGACTTTTGCTCTAATTGGCGGTTGTACTCTAAGGCCTGGGAGGTGGTGTCTAAAATAGTGAGCACTGACTCTACATCTACTGCTTCACCACGTAAGACCGAGTTGATTAATACGCTGGCGGATGCGCTACCCAGGGAGCCAGCCAATGCCTGTTCAGCACGAGTGATTAGTGCCTTAGACGCTGGCCGCTGATAAGCATCGGTCTCGGTATCAGGTTGTGCCGTTTGGGATGCAAAGACACGCTGAGTTGCCATACTTCCCAAATACCGAATTAACAGTGCATGGAGTGCGCCTTCGGTGGTTTCACCTTGCCAGAGTGAAGTGGTTTGCAGATTGGGGTGCATTGCCTCGGTAAATAGTGCGGCCTGAGTCTGCTCTAGTGGTGTAGGGCGAGTGAATAATGATACGCCAATCAGCAAACTAACATTAACTAGCATGCTCCAAAACAGTGAATGCGTATAAATATCCCATCCGGTTAGCCCCAGCAGCGCGTAAGGTGATAGCCAACTGATTTCCCAAGGGCCCTGGGTAATTAACGTCTCTTTCAGCCAGCCCGACTGTGCAAACCCCGGCAGCAGCAGCGTATAGAACCAGATAAAAAATCCAGCGAGCAGCCCTAACGTTGCCCCCTGGCGCGTTGCCCCGCGCCAGTAAAGCCCGATGAGCAGTGCAGGGGCAAACTGGGCCACTCCCGCAAAAGAGACCAGTCCGATGGTTACCAGGCTGTAGCTATCGCCGATCAGCGCATGGTAGAGATAGCCCATGAGTAGAATCAGCAAAATGGCGATGCGCCGAATGTTGAGTAGCCAGTCGGCAAGCCGGCCATGGCGCTCAATATAAAGGTGCTTTACTTTCAGCAGCAGAGGCATAATGAGCTGATTGCTGACCATGGTAGAGAGGGCAATCGTCTCAACAATGACCATGCCGGTGGCGGCTGAAAGACCACCGATAAAGACTAACAGCGGCAAACCTTCTAGCCCCGCAGAGAGGGGCAGCGTGAGCACGAAGCTATCGGGATCGCCCTCGCCAAGTAGCAGCCCGGCTAAGGCAATCGGGATGACAAACAGGTTAATCAACAGCAAATAGAGCGGGAATAGCCAGCTGGCGCGATGGAGGTGCTGCTCGTCGACATTCTCCACCACGAGAACCTGGAACTGCCGGGGTAGTGTAAAGAAGGCCAGAAATGCCAGCAGCAGCATACCCACCCAGCCCGTTGCGCCGCCAGGTACGTTTTCTAGGCGCATGCTATTGATTAATGCTGGTGTAGCAGCGACTTCGGCCAAGAGGGCGCCTGGCCCTGCAAACATGATGAACGTGACAAATACGCCTACTGCCAGAAAGGCGATCAGTTTCACCAGGGACTCTACGGCAATGGCAGCCACCATCCCTTCGTGGCGCTCGCTGGCATCTAAGTGACGGGTGCCAAAAAGAATAATAAACACCGCCAGCACCATCGCTATCCAAAAAGAGCGGTCCATCCAGAAGCGTTCGTTCTCTAGCGTGATATCGGCACCCAGTGGGTAGTTCATCAGCACCGCATGACTCACCGTGATAGCTTTTAGCTGAAGCGCGATATAAGGGGTGATGGTGATGAGCGCCATGATGGCCACGAGTGCCCCTAAACGGGAGCTTTTGCCGTAGCGGGCGCTGATAAAGTCGGCAATCGAGGTAATGCGCTGCTGTGCGGCAATGCGCACCATTTTGCGTAGTGTAAAAGGGGCTAACAGCATCGCCAGTGTCGGCCCCAGGTAAATCAGTAGGAAGCTAGGGCCATACTGTGCTGCGCGGCCAACGCTGCCGTAAAACGTCCAGGCAGTACAGTAAACCGCGATAGAGAGGGCATAGACCGTAGGCGAGCCAATCAGCGAGCGGCCCTGTTCGGCGCGCCGGTCTCCCCAGGCGGCGACCATAAAGAGCAGGGCCAAATAGCAAAAGGCGGTACCAATCACTACCCAATCGCCGCGCATGGTCATGGTTCCTTGGGGGGCTCAACCAGCCAAGCGGTGAATCCAATGAGCGCTCCCCAAACGGCAAATAGGTAGAGCGGTAGCCAACCTAGCAGGCCCGGTAAACGATCAACAATAAGCAGCATCGGCGGGCAAAACATAAATAGTGCTAGCAGGGCCAGCGCGATGAGCCGTTCACGCCTGCGGGAAGGAGCGCTGAAGGGGTTCATGGTGCGCTGGCATCCTCTTTATCAAAGGCATTTGCCTGCAGGACAAGCAGCTCTTCCAGCGTATCAATGCCTCGGGCCTCGAGCCGTGGCAGCAGTGCTAGCCATAGCTCTGCGGTAACGCGGGCATCACCTAACGCCGTGTGGCGAGTGCCCGGTGGAAAGTGGAGGTCATAGCGCTTGGCAAGGGTGTCTAAATCGTGACCATCCAATGCTTCATCGAGCGCTTTTGAAATCAGCAGTGTGTCTAAAACAGGCATCGTAAAGTCAACGCCACGGTTGCTAATGGCCAGCATATCGAAAGCCGCATTATGGGCGAGCAGTACGGCCTCGCCAATGTAGTCTCGAAACAGGCCAAGCACCGTTTCAAGAGGGGCAGCGCCTGCGACATCCGCATCGGTAATGCCGTGAATCACCGTACTGGCAGCAGGAATGGCGCGCTTCGGGTCCACGAAATGATCAAACGCATCATTCGCCAGTAAACGGCCATTGACGATCCGGCAGGCGCCCAGGCTAATCACCGTGTCTCCTCGGCGCAGCTCAAGGCCAGTAGTCTCCGTATCAAACGCCACGATATCCAGGCAGCGTAGAGCTCTGCTAGCCAGAGCCTCGTCAGGCGCAGGCAGCTGTGCGATGCCAAAGTCATGGAATTCCGGCCGCGGAGGTGCAAGCTCACGAGGCGCTTGGGTTTGTGCAATCGTTGGTAGCTGGCAGTCTCAGTCGTGCGTGGCGTTTATCCGCATCGGCAACACTCCAGATATCGGTGGCGTGCTGGCGCAGAATATCCGCGACTGAGGGGCTAAGCGGTAGCGTAGTCAGCGGGTGCTCGCGCCAAATGGTGAGCTCGCCTTCGGGGACGGGTGAGCCTTGCCAAATCAAGTCAACGTAAGCGCGTTTTGGGTTGAGCGTAATCTCACCTTCAAAACCGCTGCTGGGCAAGTGGCAGCGTAGGTGGTCTACCAACGAGTCAAACAGTTCAATGAGTGCTGGCGCATCGCCTTTAAACCAAGCGGGCACGCCGATAGGGGTGATTAAGCGGTGGGCCGGGTCAAGGCGCTCATCCAGCGATTGCCAAAAATCGTTGGACCAAATGGGTCTTAAGCGTTCGCCGTGGTACTGAAGATCGTCCAGCAGCGAGCCAATCTCCGCGACGTGCTTGTTTAATGCTTGGCTCTCATCGTGCACTACTTGCTCTAAACGTGCTCGTAGCTCAAGCGACGTTTCTGAGGGGGGGATTTGACGTAGCGCATCAGCGGCGCTGCTTAAGCTGGCGGAGTGCTGGCGAAGTGGCGGCAATAGATGATTAAGTTCGGCCCGCACGCCCATTTCATTATTCCAGGTGGTGGTCGCATCGCTACAGGTTACCAGCGTTTCGCGTTCACTGCCGGGGACCCGGCGAATGACAACCTTTAGCCAGCGCTGGTCACTGGGAGCGAGCATTTCCCGAGGCGAGCCATCGTCGGGCAGTTGTGCCATGGCGTTGGCGAGGGTAGCTGTTGGCAGCAGGGCATCCAGGCGTTTACCAAGCCCCAGACCGGTATTACCCGCAAAGAAGTTTTCGGCAGCCTGATTAAACAGCATTACCCGCCGGTGCCGGTCGCAAAGTAACAGCGGTGTTTCAAGCACCTGTAGCAGCATTTCAAGCTCTTGGCGTATACGCGATGCGCTACGCGCTCCTTCTGCATGGGCGGTGGCGAGTCGTGAGCGGTCGGCGCGCCAGCTATGACTGACGCGGCGAAGGTCTGGGCCAAGCCCTTTTAACCAGCCCTCTACAGTGTGTTCGTCTGGGGCATCTGGATTGGCTACCCAACGCGCCAGCTGCGCTTGAAGATGGCGAAGGGGCGTAAAAAGCATGCGCTCCAGCAGCAGGCCCATTAAAAAAAGCGTGATGCCGCCTGAAAAACTGCCTAGCCATAGAGCCGCACGCGCCACGCCTGAAAGTGCCAGCTGGCTATCTAACCAAGCGGCAAAGAGCGCTCCCCCCACTAGGCTAACGCCGCTTAGCAGCAGCCACACGCCGACCAAGCGTTGGCGTTTAGGAAGGCCCTTGCGTGTCATGGTGCACGCTCGGCTAATAGGGCTTTGACCTTCTCTACAAGCTGTTGGGTAGAGAAAGGCTTGGTGACGTAGTCATCCGCGCCCAGCGCAAAGCCTTTTTCCCGCTCTACTTCACGGCCATGAGCCGTTAACATAATCACCGGTAAATGCCATTCGGATTCAGAGCGGCGCAGCTGCTCCAGCACTTCAAAGCCACTGATGCCCGGCAAGTTGATGTCTAGCAGCAGTAGGTCAGGGGATGCATCGGCAATTCTCAGCAGCGCGGTTTCGCCATCGGGCGCTGTCGTTACCGTCAGCCCGGCATGGGACATGAGGTACTCAAGGGAGAGTAGGATATTGGGTTCATCATCGACCACTAATACGTTGGCCATTACGGTTTCCTCAGCGGCGTTAGATGAGCAGTGCGACTGCTGCGATGGTTTAAGTGTATGTAGCGTACAGCATTCGGCCAAGACGACCTTGGCCGAATGCTGTGTATAAAGAGAACCTTTCACCGGTAGACAGGATGATGCGCGTTTTATTGTTATCGGCTTATGAAGCGGTTAGCCACCGTTATTGGGCTAACAGCTTAATGGCTGAAGTGAACGAGGTAGACTGGACGCTGCTAAGCTTGCCTCCTCGCTACTTCTCCTGGCGCATTCGTGGCAACCCGTTGAGCTGGTGGTTAAAAGAGTACGAGCGGCTAAATCAGCCCTACGATGTAGTGCTGGCAACGTCTATGGTAGATATCGCCACCTTAGTGGGGCTGTTTCCCCATCTGGGGCGAGCAAGAAAGATCGTCTATTTTCACGAAAATCAGTTTGCCTACCCCGAATCCAGCGAGCAGATGCCCCAGGTAGAAGCCAAAATGGTCAACTTGTATGCGGCACTGGCGGCAGATGTGCTGGTGTTCAACACGGCCTATAACCGGGACTCTTTTTTTGATGGTGCGCGGCGTTTTTTAAAGAAAATGCCGGAAAACTTGCCCGCTGCTAAACCGCTAGAACGGCTACGCCAAAGCGCTCGCGTGGTGCCCGTGCCCATCGCGCCTGCTAACTGTGCCGCCGCTGGTAACTCAAACCCGCAGCGGCTGATTTGGAATCACCGTTGGGAGTATGACAAAAACCCGGAGGACTTCTTCGCGGTGCTGTTCAAGCTAAGCGAGCAGCAGGTGCCCTTTGAGTTAGCGGTGCTTGGCCAGCAGTTTCGCGACGTGCCACCGATATTTGCCGATGCGCAGGTGCGCCTGGCTGAGCATGTTATCTGCTGGGGGCCGCAGCCGGAGGCGGAATACCGTGCGCTGCTCAACGGTGGAGGTATTGTGGTATCAACCACTTGGCATGAGTTTCAGGGGCTGGCGATCATGGAGGCTGCCCAGCGAGGAGCCACGCCGCTGGTACCGGATAGGCTCTGCTTTCCTGAACTTTATCCCGCCCAATATCGCTACGATGGTACACAAGAGGGGCTCTATCAGCGCTTGAAAGCGTGGCTGTTAGACCCCGGTAGCCAGCCCGCACAGTTGGATACTCAGCCATGGCAGTGGCCGCGCTGGCGAGAAACGTATCGTCAGCTGCTGGTGGAGGGGCAACTAATGACCTGCTCGGCATAGAGTGATCCTGGCGTTGGCGTGCCGTTAGGCAAGCTCGGTCTTTTCTTTATAGTCGCATAGATCTTCGATGATGCAGCTACCGCAGCGGGGTTTACGCGCAATGCAGGTGTAGCGCCCGTGTAAAATCAGCCAGTGGTGGGCATCTTGTTTAAAGGCGCTGGGAACGTGGCGCAACAGCTTCTGCTCGACTTCCAACACGTCTTTACCTTTGGCGATACCGGTACGGTTCGAAACGCGAAAAATATGCGTATCCACCGCGATAGTGGGCTGGCCAAAGGCGGTGTTTAAAATCACATTGGCGGTTTTACGCCCCACACCGGGCAGCGCTTCCAAGGCTTGACGGGTGTTGGGAACCTCGCCGCCGTGCTGATTGACCAGCAGGTGGCAGGTCTTCATTAAATTCTCTGCCTTGGTGTTAAACAGGCCAATGGTTTTAATGTGCTGCTTTAGGCCATCAATACCCAGCTCAATGATCGCCTCAGGAGTATTCGCGACCGGATAAAGCTTGGCCGTGGCTTTATTCACGCCTACATCCGTTGCTTGGGCGGAGAGCAGGACCGCAGCCAACAGCTCAAACGGCGTGCTCCAGTTGAGCTCGGTGGTGGGGTGTGGGTTTTCCGCCTGGAAGCGCGCAAATATCTCATGACGCTTTTGAGCATTCATAGCGTGTTCTCTTGGTTATTGAATGGTGCTTATTTAATAGTGCCGGTGACCCGCACACGGCGCTCGGCTCGCGGTGCGACGTTGACGGGCTGAGCGCGGGCGGCGCGCCGTTGATCCAGCACGTTTTTCAGCGCGATCAAAAGCCCTGCAACGAAGAACGCGCCGGGGGGCAGGATGAAAAAGAGAAACTGGTAGTCCGCCACCAGGGTGATCTGCCAGTGAGCGGCAACTGGCCCAAACAGCAGCGCCATGTCGCTAAACAGCGTCCCTTGGCCCACCAGCTCGCGGATCACGCCCATCAGCACTAATACCGCACCAAAGCCCAGCCCCATCATCAGCCCATCGATTGCCGCGGGCAGCACGGGCTGGCGGGAGGCAAACGCATCCGCCCGGCCCAAAATGGCGCAGTTAGTCACGATAAGTGGGATGAAAATCCCCAATATTTGATAGAGCGAGTAAGCGAACGCGGCCATGAGCAGCTCAGCGCAGGTTACAAAGGCGGCAATCACCATCACAAACGCGGGGAGCCGCACGGCGCTAGGCACTTGGTGGCGAATGAGCGAGATTGTTGTACTGGCCCCTACCAAGACCAGCAGAGTGGCCAACGCTAAGCCTAGCGCATTCACCACCGTGGCGCTGACCGCCAGCAGCGGGCAAAGCCCCAGTAGCTGCACCAGCGCCGGGTTATTGGTCCAAAGCCCTTCTCGGGCAAGCTGTGTCCACTGGCTCATGGTGCGGGCTCCTGCGGAACGAGTTCGCGCTGATAGTAGCGCAGCGCCTCATGAACGGCGTTAATGACGGCCCGTGGGGTAATCGTCGCACCGGTGAAACTGTCGAATTCGCCGCCCTCTTTGCTCACGGCCCAGCCGCTTGGGGGCAGGCTCTCAAGGCTTAGGCCATTGAATGACGTGATCCAGGCGCTGCGTGGTGACCTCTCGATATCATCGCCAAGCCCCGGCGTCTCTTGATGGTGAGTCACCCGCACCCCGGTGAGTTGCCCGCTTTGGTTGATGGCGACTAGCAAGCGAATGTCACCGTTATACCCTTGGCGTGTTACGACTGGCAGAATGGTGGCGGCTTCGCTACCTTGCTGTACCCGCCAACCCTCTTGAGGCGTGCGGTGCCCCAACGGCAATGGGTCGGGTAGCGAAAACGCGCTCTCCAGCACGGCCTGAATCGGCACCGAGGCCAGTGAAGCGGGCAGCACCTCCTGCAACTGACGATGCTGATAAGCAAGCTGGTGCTCGGCAATACGCTCCGCGGTCACGGCGCGGGTGAGGGCGACGCTGCCGGCTGTGACCAGGGCAAACAGGCCAAGGGCCAGTGCACCGCGCAGAATAGCGTGTTGAGTGGTCATGGCGCGCTCTTCCTCTCATCAGGCCGAGCGGTAGCTTGACCGACCGGGCGTGGCACGCTGACTATGTCCAGCAGCGGCACGCAGAGATTCATCAGCAGCACGGCAAAGGCGACGGCATCCGGGTAGCCGCCTAAATTGCGAATCAGGATGACCAGCACGCCAATCCCCGCACCGTATAACAGCTTCCCCTGACGACTGGTGGCCGCTGAGACCGGGTCGGTGGCAATAAAGAAGGCACCAAACAGCGTTGCCCCAGTGACAAGATGAAACAGCGGTGAGCCAAAGTGGCTGGTGTCGTTGGCATAAAACAGCGCTGAGAGCAGCATCATACTGCCCAGCATAGCGACCGGAATATGCCAGCTGATCAGCCGCTTGGCGATCAACACCACGCCCCCTGCCAGCCATGCCAGCGCGATATTGCGCCAAGCATTCAGCGTGCCGTCAGGGAGCGGCGACGATGCCCAGAACTCGCTGGCGAGCACGGCGTCACCTTTGTGTTTGAAGGCATCTAAGGGGGTGGCACCGCTCAAGGCATCCAGCGCGGACACGGGGACGGACCCCAGGATTTGTGGCCATAGTGAATCGGGCCAAAGCGATTGGGGCGGTGCCCAGAGCGTCATATGGGTGGGAAACGACACGAGCAGCAGTGCATAGCCCACCATCGCAGGGTTGAAAGGATTGTGGCCCAAGCCGCCATAGAGCTGCTTCGCGACGACGACGGCGGCGATCACCCCAACGCCAATCAGCCACCAGGGGCTCGCGGGTGGCAGCGAGGCGCCTAGCAACACGCCAGTGAGCAGGGCGCTGGAGTCGTTGAGCGTCGGCCAAATGGGGCGGTGGCGCAGGCGTAGAACGAGCGCCTCAGCGGCGACGGCCCAAAGCGCCGCGATCAGTACGTTGCTGAGCACACCTAGCCCAAAATAGAGCGTCATCACCGCAAGGCCCGGAAGCGTGGCGGCGATGACCCAGCGCATCACATGGGCTGTTGATGGTGCTTTTCCCAGCTGGGGGGCGTGCATCATGCTCATGGCGCTTCCTTCTGTTCACTGGCGGCGCGAGCGTCGGCCAATCGTGCTTCTGCCGCTTTTAGATTTTCTTGGGCAGTGGCGAGCTGGGTCTCCAAATCGTCGTGGCGCTGCTGCGGGTCTTGAGCGGCGGCCCGTGCCAACACTTTCTCCGCTTTTCGCACGGCGGCTTTGGCTGCCGTTTGAGCGATGCGTAGGCTGCGAAGGTCTGCCACGGGAGCGGTTTGAGTGCCCGTAGCGTCGCTGGAAGCGGACTGCTGCTGGGCGAGCCGTGCCTGACGGCGCGCCTTCTTCTCCGCTTCTTCCCTGACCAGCCGCGCTTGGCGGAACTCAAAGCGGTGCTTGGCGTGTTCCGCTTTGGCGGTTTCGATGCGTTTATGCCGAATACGCTGTTTGGAGGAGCGGTAGTCCTGCACCAAAGGAATCGCGCTGGGGCAAACGTAGCTGCAGGCACCGCACTCAATGCAGTCGAACAGATGATGGGCTTCAAGGGCGGCATCGTTTTCGGCACGGGCGTACCAGTGCAACTGCTGGGGAAGCAGTTGAGCAGGGCACACACTTTCACAAGCGCCGCAGCGAATGCAGGGGGCTTCCGCGGGTGCTGGCGGCAGCTCTTCTTTTGTCGCGGCAATCAGGCAGTTGGTCGTTTTGGTAACGGGGGCCTCTAATGACGTAAGCGGCGTGCCCATCATCGGCCCGCCGACCACCACTTGATGCAACTGCTCGTCGTCCACGCCAACCTGCGCCAGCAGCGCGTCTACCGAGGTGCCTACACGAACCCAGTAGTTGCCGGGCTGGGTAATGGCATCACCCGTTAGGGTAACGACCCTTGCGACCAGCGGTAGTCCGTCGCGTACCGCTTGCAGCGCCGCGAGCAGCGTGCCGGGGTTGTGGCATAGCACGCCAATATCCGCCGGTAGCCCACCGCTAGGCACCTCGCGGTTCAGCAGCTTTTTAATCAACTGGCGCTCTCCGCCGCTGGGGTAGCGGGTTTCGATTATCTTCAGAGTCACGCTCGCGAGCGGTTCGCTGTCAGCAATGACCGTAAGAAGGGCTTGTAGGGCCTGAATAGCCTCAGGCTTGTTATCTTCGACACCGACGATGATGTGCGTGGCTCCGCATAGGCGAGCCAGCAATTGAGCACCCTCGAGCACATCCGCTGCATAGTGGCGAAGCGTGAGGTCATCGGCGGTAATATAAGGCTCGCACTCGGCGGCATTGACCACCAGCGTGTCAATGGCATGGTGCTCGTTGACTTGAGCTTTGATATAGGTCGGAAAGCCCGCCCCCCCTAGCCCAATAAGCCCGCTATCATCTAGCCGTTGCAGCAGCGTGTCGCGCTCTGCGGTTCGCCAATCCAGCGGCGGTAGCGTGGCCCAGCGATCTTCGCCATCGCCTTGAATGATGATCACGCTGTCAGTTATCTCGATCACGGTGCCGCTGATACTGGCGTGCACATTAGCTGAGACCATGCCATCTCGGCGGGCGACTAGTGTGCCTGTTTTGACCGCATCGCCCACGTTGACGCAGGGCAGTGCCGCTTTACCGGTATGTTGCGACAGCGGTAGCATGACCACCTTTGGCAGCGGCGCGGTGCGCAGCGGCGCTTGATTAGAGCGCTCTTTACGTTCGGGTGGGTAGATGCCTCCGGGGAATTCATAGGCCGGCATGCGCGCTCCTTGATGGCTGGCGGTCGCTCACGATGGGCTCCCACTGTGTCAGCGGTTTGCGTCTGGGCAGCATGTCGATGCAGTCCACCGGGCAGGGGGCCGCGCAGAGGTCGCAGCCGGTGCACTCGTCTTCGATCACGGTATGCATCTGTTTGGCCGCGCCAATAATGGCATCTACCGGGCACGCCTGAATGCACTTGGTGCAGCCGATACACTCGGCTTCACGGATATACGCCACGGTATCTTCACTGGCTGCTTCCCCATCTAGCGGGGCAGGGTCACGGCCGAGCATATCCGCTAGGGCGAGAATAGTTGCCTCACCGCCGGGAGGGCACTTATTGATGGCGTCGCCCTGATTGATCGCTTCAGCGTAGGGGCGACAGCCGGGATAGCCGCACTGGCCACATTGGGTTTGTGGCAGCAGCGCATCAATTTTCTCAACCAGCGGGTTCTCTTCACCTTTAAAGCGCGCGCTCGCCATGCCGAGTAGCGCGCCAAAGGTGATGCCCAGGCCGGTGAGTACGCCGACGGCGCTAAGCACCCCCCACCATGAAAAGGAATCGCTCATGGCCGTTACCCCTGTACCAGTCCGGAAAATCCAAGAAATGCCAACGACATGAGGCTGGCGGTAATCATGGCGATAGCGGCCCCACGAAAGGGCTTGGGTACATCTGCGCTGGCCAAGCGCTCGCGCATGGCGGCAAACAGTACGAGCACCAGCGAAAAGCCTAACGCAGCGCCCAGGCCATATAGCGTGGTATGGAAAAAGCTCAGCTCTCGGTTTAGCGACAGCAGCGCCACGCCGAGGACGGCACAGTTGGTAGTGATTAGTGGCAGAAAAATACCCAGCACCTGATGCAGTAACGGACTGAGCTGGCGCACCATGATTTCAGTGAACTGCACAACGGCAGCAATCACGACGATAAAGCTAATGGTACGCAGATAGGTAATATCAAAGGGCACCAGTAAACCGTGATAAACCACGTAGCTAGCGGCAGAGGCTAGCGTCAACACGAACGTGGTAGCCAGCGACATGCCCATCGCTGATTCGAGCTTGTTCGAGACACCCATAAACGGGCATAGCCCAAGAAATTGGACCAATACAAAATTGTTCACCAGCGCGGTGCTGACCAAAATAACGAAGAGTTCATTCATGACGGCGTATTTTGCTTAGAAATAGGGTGGCTGGCTAGAGGGGGCTTGTAGAGAGACATGCAGCGCCGTCGCCACTTGCTGTAAGCACTCGTCTCCTTTCTGATGGCCATAATAGTCGTTGTAGAGTTTGAAGTGATCGATATCCAGCATCATGATGGCCAGTAGTCACTGTCTGCACTGGCTTGGCTCACCGCTAAGGTTAAGCGCTGATCGAATAACCGCCGGTTGGGAAGCTCCGACAGTGAGTCATGGGTCTAAATGGAAGAAGTAGCCTAAAAACAAAAGGGGCAGGCTGTTCGCCTTGCCCCTTTCATCCGTGAATGGCGGCGCTACGTTACACGCTGACCCGGCTCGGCGCCAGCATCCGGCGAGAGCAGATAAATACCCTCTTTATTCGCTGAAGCAAGCACCATGCCTTCGGATACACCAAAGCGCATCTTGCGGGGCGCCAAGTTGGCAACCATCACCGTCAGGCGGCCTTCCAGGGCCTCTGGAGAGTACGCAGAACGAATGCCAGAGAAGACGTTGCGGGTTTCGCCACCCAAATCCAGGGTAAGCTGTAATAGTTTGTCAGCACCTTCGACATATTGTGCTTTGGCAATCCGAGCAATGCGCAGGTCAACCTTGGCAAATTCATCAAAGCTAATTTCATCCGCGATGGGCTCGTCTGCTAGCGGGCCTTTCGGGGTGTTTTTTAGCTTCTGCTCTTCTACCAGATCCTCTTTTGATGCGTCGATCATAGCATCGATTTTGTCCCGCTCTACTCGGGTCATCAGCGGTTTGAATTTGTTGATCGGGTGGTTGACCAGCACATTACCACGGCTTTCCCAATCAAGAGTGTCAATATTTATAAACTCACGGGCTTGCTCTGCCATGCTCGGCACCACCGGCGCCAGATACACCATCAGCTGGCGGAACAGGTTGATGCCCACCGAGCAGATTTCCAGTACTTCTTGATCGCGACCATCCTGCTTGGCGAGTGCCCAGGGCTCTTTTTCAGCGATATAGGCATTGGCTTCATCGGCCAATTCCATAATCTTGCGAATGGCGCGGCTAAACTCACGCGCTTCAAAGTCGGCGGCAATATCGTCACCGGCAGCGATAAAGCGGGCAACCATCTGCGGTTCGGCACAGTGCTCAGAGAGGGTGCCGCCCCCAAGTTTTTTGACAAAACCGGCACAGCGGCTGGCAATGTTCACGACCTTACCGACGAGATCTGAATTCACTCGGGCAGCGAAGTCTTCAAGGTTTAGGTCAAGATCATCCACCTTGGAGGTGAGCTTGGCGGCAAAGTAGTAACGCAGGTACTCGGGGTTGAGATGTTCAGCGTAAGTGGCGGCCTTGATGAAGGTGCCGCGCGATTTTGACATCTTCGCACCATCGACGGTCAAAAAGCCGTGGCAGTTTACCGCCGTGGGGGTGCGCAAATCAGCACCGTGGAGCATGGCAGGCCAGAACAGCGCGTGGAAATAGACGATGTCTTTACCAATGAAGTGGTAGACCTCCGCGTCTGAGTCTTTTTCCCAGAAGCGATCGAAATCAATACCTTCGCGCTCGCAGAGGTTTTTAAAGCTGGCCAGATAGCCGATGGGGGCGTCTAGCCATACATAGAAGTATTTGCCGGGCGCATCGGGAATCTCAAAACCAAAGTAGGGCGCATCGCGGGAAATATCCCACTCGTTAAAGCCAGACTCAAACCACTCCATTAGCTTATTGCGGATTTGTGGCTGTACGTGGCCATCATTGATCCACTGCTGCAGGAAGTCGGCGAAGTCCGGCAGTTTGAAGAAGTAGTGCGTGGAGCTGCGTACTTCGGGCGTGGCACCGGAGATGGCGGAAACTGGATTGATCAGGTCCGCAGGTGTGTAGGTTGCGCCGCACTTTTCGCAGTTATCGCCGTACTGATCGACCGCGTGGCACTTTGGGCAGGTGCCTTTGATGAAGCGATCGGCTAGAAACAGACCTTTCTGCGGGTCGAACATCTGCTCGATATCGCGAGTGGCAATATGGCCTTTATCGCGTAGGCGGGTGTAGATCAGCTCGCTGAGGTAGCGGTTCTCATCCGAGTGGGTGGAGTGGTAGTTATCGAACCCCACGCCAAAGCGGGCGAAATCTTCCTGGTGGTCTTGGGAAACGCGTTCAATCAGTGCTTCAGGGGAAATGCCTTCCTGCTCGGCACGCAGCATAATCGCGGTGCCGTGAGCATCGTCAGCACAAACGTAGTAACACTGCTGGCCACGGCTCTTTTGGAAGCGTACCCAGATATCCGTTTGGATGTACTCAAGCAGGTGGCCTAAGTGAATAGCGCCATTGGCATAGGGAAGGGCGCTCGTCACCAGAATGTTGCGCGGGGCAGTATTGGGCATGGTGAGTGATAATTCCGGTTAGGCAGTACAAATAAAGACGGCGAAGGGGAGGTGCTTCGCCGGTAATGTCATGGTAATGCGTACAAATAGCCAGAGGCTCAGCCTGACAGACTAGTAGAGCGCTTGCTCTTCTTGAACTACTTCACGCAGCAGTTCTAAAAATAGCTTGTCTGCTTCCGAGTGCTCTGCCGGGTCTTCAGGAATATGCACGCTGGTGGTGTCTGAAATCTCATTGGCAATACGTGCCATCACGGCGGGGCTACTGCCTTCAATCAGTTGCTGGCGTGCAATAGCCAGCGACTGCTCTAGAATTTTAGGGTCTTGTAGAAGCTTGCGAATAAAGCCGCGTAGCTCGTTGATAATACGTGTTTTTTGAATTTCTGATGCGGACATAGAGAATCTCCTTAAGACCGCGCCTGATGAAGCTACCAAGCGAGACCAATGAATGCCTTGACCATAGCACTTTTTCGAGCTGCGAGCATGCGTTGATCATTACGCTTAACTAAGTAAGCCGCTGCATGTAAGCATTTATATGCTGAGTCGTCCCGCCTTATGTTTCACCGGGTTGGCATACTGCCCTAACCAATAGGGTTGCAGTGCTTCTGGAACGCTTGCTAGCCGTGCTTTAAACCGCTCCCGATCTTGACGGGTAATGGATTTACGCGCGACTAGCTCCGGCGATTCGCCCAATGCTTCCAGCGCCAGATAGTGGCTGGGAAATAGGCGATAACCACCAATCACCTGGCGGTCAATTTCAGCAGCTACTTCATCAGGTGTCGCCATGTCGGCACCCACTGGCGTACCAAATTTTAGCTGAACGCGGCCTTTAGAGCCGGTAATGCCAGAAACAATTGAGCGGATGTCTTCAAACTCACTCTTGGCGTAGCTACCCTGGGTGGCGATATCATGCAGTTCCTGAGCTTTTTGCGAGTCGCAGGGATCGTACTCGTAGCTAATCGATACAGGAACGAGCTTCAGCTCGGCAATGGCATCGCCGAAGACCATATCTCGCTCTGCATGGCGTTTTGCCATCGTGAGCATTTTGATAATAGCGGGGTCGGTACGGTCAATGCCGTTTTTAGCACGACCTTCGCGCTGGGCCATCCAGATAGAGTGATTGTCTTCGGTAATCGAGTGGCGAATGTAAGACGACAGCTGCTGATAAGCGGCCAACATGGCCCGCTTTCCGCGTGCGCTCCGCGGCACAATAAAGCTTTTGTTCAGCCGCATCAGGTCGGTTACATAGGGCTTTTTCAGCAAGTTGTCGCCAATCGCAATACGTACCGTATCTCGGCCTGCCTGGTAAAGCGCGTAATTAACAAAGGCGGGGTCTAGCGAGATATCGCGATGATTGCCGATAAATAGATAAGCGCTGTTGTCGTCGAGCTTGTCTAATCCCGAGACCTCAAAGGCATCCGTGGTGGTGCGGATCATGCGCTCCATATAGCTGGCAATGCGCATTTGAAATTCGCGAACGCTGGTAACACCCTTTACTTCACGGCGAATGGCGTGGCCTGCCAGGGCGCGCGCTACGGGCCGCGCCCATTTGGCCATGCGCGGCAGCCTAAAGCGGGTAAGCGCGTCAAGCAGTTCACTATCGTGAGAGAGCCGTTCAAGAACATCGGCCACCTCATGATCCATATAGGGGCGAATGTCTGCCCATGGGTCGTTGGTGGTGTCAGTGTTGGGTGCGTTATTGTGATGAGTCATGCGATCCGTTGGATATAAGCAAAAATAATCGGGTGGCTGCGGCTTAAAATATAGAGCGTTAGGTATCTTGCTGAGCCGTCGGTTCCCGCTGAGTTTCGCCACCAAGCCATTCCAGCAGGCGGGTAACATCGTCAGAAAGCGCTTGGGCCATCAGAATAAAGTCGGTTTCCAGGCGGGCTAGCGCATCATCGCCGTCGTCGGCATGGTCGGCTTCTTCAATCAGTGCGTCGCCAAAGCGCAGCGACTTCAGCGCTAAATCGTCATGCAGCACAAAGCTTAGGCGGCCTTCCAAGCTGATCGCCAGTTTGCTGGCCTGGCGTCCGCTCTCAAGTAGCTGCTGAATTTCATCGCTGTCTAGGTCAACTTGCCGTGCGCGTAGCACGCCATCGTCGCCTTTTGCCTTGAGTTCCACTTGGTCGCCGAGCTGTAGGTCGCTTGGGCGGCTAGATGGGTCGCCTAACCAAGTAGTCATGGCGCGTATCGGCAGTGTTTGGCTGCTCAATGGCGTAGCTTTTAAGCTGCCGAGTGTCTCACGCAGCAGGTCCAATACATCTTCTGCTCGGGTGCGGGAACTAGCATTAACGCCAATGAGCTGGCGCTTAGTGTCCCACCATAAGTCAATTTTCTGGCTGCGGACAAAGGCGCGGGGCATGAGTTCTTCGGTGACCTGCTCTTTCAGCGCGCTCTTTTCCTTGCGCGCGACTTTGCGTCCCTCACTGGCCTCGATATCGGCGACTTTTTCGTCGACTTCTTCTTTGACAACCGACGCGGGAAGCAGGCGCTCTTGGCGTAGGGCAGAGAGTAAGCGGTGCCCCTGAATTTCATGCAGACGCTGGTCGCCACCTAGCCGCCCCGCAGGCGCTGTCCAGCCTAAGCGGCGAGCATCCGCATTGCCTAGCGGCTTGGCCGCATGCTCATCCAATGCGTTGGCCAGAGTTTGGCTATCTAGCTCGGGAGCGCCGTGTAGGCGATATAAATGCAGGTGCTTAAACCACATGTCACCGATCCTATGAAAAAGGTGGCACATTATGTCGAAACGCGGCCTTTCCTACCAGCACCTTGGTGCAGCGACCTGCTGTTGCACGAGTTTAAAACTTGTGTTTGATTTGCAGGGTATTAATGATTCCTTGCCCCATTTCCATAAGCAGTGAACAAGAGGATGCTATGTCTGAGTTAATTTCCCACGTCAGTATGCGGGTCCGTGGTTACCACCTAGATGGCTATGGTCATGTCAACAACGCGCGTTATCTGGAGTTTATGGAGGAGGGGCGCTGGGCATTCTTCGATGAGCACCCTCGGCTTATCCAGCAGCTTCACAGCGCTGGGCGGGCATTCGTGGTGGTTAATTTAAACATCGACTATCGCGCGGCGGCCGTCCAGGGGGACGATTTGCAGGTATTAACGGGCATCGTCGACGTTGGTGAGCGAAGTGCGCTCTGCCATCACCGCATCATTCGATCTGACGGCACTTTGATCGCCCAGGCCGACCTCACCTTCGTGCTGCTGGATGTGAAGGCCAATAAAGCCGCCGCCATCGAAGGTGAGGTGCGCGACGTGCTACGGGGACTGATCGTGCCCAAAGAAGCGTTTACGGCCTAAATGGCAATGGCGGTGTCACCGACTGCCCTTGATGCGCATGCAGTGGTATGATGTCACGGTATCTGCGCGCCGCCTTCATGTACTCAGTCTCGTACGACGAAAGGCGGCATTTTCAAGCGCTTTCAACTCTCGCAGTGCCAATGCAGTGCAAAGGATCTGACTTTCATGGGTGACATCGCCAGAGAAATCTTGCCCGTCAATATTGAAGACGAGCTCAAACAGTCGTACCTCGACTATGCGATGAGTGTCATTATCGGCCGCGCGCTACCTGATGTGCGCGACGGCCTGAAGCCCGTTCACCGGCGTGTGCTGTTTGCCATGCATGAACTGGGCAATGACTGGAATAAACCGTACAAGAAGTCGGCGCGTGTCGTCGGCGATGTCATCGGTAAATACCACCCGCACGGAGATAGTGCGGTGTATGACACCATCGTACGCATGGCGCAGCACTTCTCCATGCGTCATGTGCTGGTCGATGGTCAAGGTAACTTTGGCTCCATCGACGGTGACAACGCGGCGGCCATGCGTTACACCGAGGTGCGCATGGCGCGTCTAGCCCACGAGTTGCTGGCGGATCTCGAAAAAGACACGGTCGATTGGGTCGATAACTACGACGGCACCGAACGAATCCCAGACGTGCTGCCTACGAAAGTTCCCAACCTGTTGGTCAACGGGTCGTCGGGCATCGCGGTGGGCATGGCGACGAACATCCCGCCGCACAATATGCGGGAAGTGATCGACGGTTGCTTGGCGCTCATCGACGACTACACGCTCTCGGTGGATGATCTGATGCAATACATCCCCGGTCCTGATTTTCCCACCGGGGGGATCATCAACGGGCGTGCGGGCATTCTCGATGCTTACCGCACTGGCCGTGGACGTATTTACGTGCGCGCGTGCCACACCATCGAGCACGACGATAAAACCGGCCGCGATCACATTATCATCACTGAGCTGCCTTATCAGGTGAACAAAGCCCGGTTGATTGAGAAGATTGCCGAGCTGGTTAAAGAGAAGAAAATCGAAGGCATTGCTGAGCTGCGCGATGAGTCGGATAAAGATGGCCTGCGCGTGGTGATTGAGATCAAGCGCGGTGAGTCCGGCGAAGTGGTCGTCAATAATCTGTTCGCCCAGACGCAGCTGCAGAACGTGTTCGGCATCAACATGGTGGCGCTGGAGAACGGCCAGCCCCGCACGTTGAACCTCAAAGAGATGCTCGAAGCGTTTATTCGTCACCGCCGTGAAGTGGTGACGCGGCGCACGCTATATGAACTCAAGAAAGCGCGTGAGCGTGGCCATCTGCTTGAAGGTTTGGCCGTCGCGATTTCGAACATAGATGAAGTCATTGAACTGATTAAAGCCTCGCCTAACGCCGCTGAAGCGCGTGAAAAGCTGCTGGCGAAAGTGTGGAAGCCTGGTCAGGTAACCGCGATGTTGGAACGTGCTGGGGCGACCTCTTGCAAGCCGGAGGATCTGGATGAAGGATTTGGACTGAACCCCTCTGCCACCGAATATCGGCTTTCCCCCGCTCAAGCGCAGGCCATTCTTGAATTGCGCCTGCACCGCCTTACTGGGCTTGAAACCGAGAAGCTGCTGGATGAGTACCTCTCGATTCTTGAGAAGATCGCCGAGTTTACCGAAATTTTGGCTTCCGCTGACCGCCTGATGGAAGTCATCCGTGAAGAGCTGCACGCGGTGCGTGATCAGTTCGGCGATGACCGCCGCACGGAAATCCAAGCCAGCCACCTGGATCTTTCCATTGAAGACCTAATCGCAGAAGAGGATATGGTGGTTACCGTGTCCCGCTCTGGTTACGCGAAGACTCAGCCGCTGTCTGATTATCAGGCTCAGCGTCGGGGTGGTCGCGGCAAGTCCGCCACGGCCATGAAGGACGAGGACGTCATCGAGCATCTGCTGGTTGCCTCGACCCACGACACCGTGCTGCTCTTCTCTAACCGTGGCAAGGTGTATTGGCTGAAAGTGTACGAAATGCCCAATGCAAGCCGCGGCTCTCGTGGCAAGCCTTTGGTGAACATGCTGCCGCTGGAAGAGGGCGAATCGGTCAACGCCATCCTGCCTGTGCGTGATTACGACCCCGAGCACTACATTTTCTTCGCCACCGCAAATGGTACGGTCAAACGTACCAGCCTTGAGCAGTTCTCTCGCCCGCGTAGCGTTGGCCTGATTGCGATTGACCTGGAAGAGGGTGACCGCTTGGTCGGTGCTGCGATTACATCGGGCAGCGACCACGTCATGCTGCTCTCCTCGAATGGCAAAGCGATTCGCTTTGAAGAGGGCAATGTGCGCGCCATGGGCCGTACCGCTCGCGGCGTACGTGGTATGCGCTTGGCAGGCGATGCGGAAGTTATCAGTCTGATTATTCCGAAGAGCCAGCAGATTGATGCCGAAGCCGATGCCGAGGTAGCTGCGCAGGCAGAGGCGGTGGAGCAAGCCCAGGACGAAGGCCAGATTTATATTCTGACGGCCAGTGAGAATGGCTACGGCAAGCGCACCCGACTGGAGGAGTTTCCGCTGCGCGGCCGTGGCGGCCAGGGCGTCATTGCGATGCAGACCAGCGAGCGTAATGGCTCATTGGTTGCCGCTATGCAGGTGTATGACAGCGACGAAATGATGCTGATTACCGATCGCGGCACGCTGGTGCGTACTCGCGTGGAAGAAGTGTCAACGACTTCGCGTAATACTCAGGGTGTGATGCTGATTCGCTTGGGTAAAGAAGAGAAGCTGGTGAAAACCGTTCGCGTTGATGAGCCCGAAGAGTCCGATGTTTTAGAGGCAGGCGAGCCAGCAGACGCAGACAATGGCGCACAGGAACCGGGAACCGATGACACGTCATTATAACTTTTGTGCAGGGCCTGCAGCCCTGCCAACCGCCGTTTTAGAGCGAGCGCGTAACGAATTGCTTGACTATCAGGGGCGTGGTTTGTCTGTGATGGAGATGAGCCATCGTAGTGATGAGTTTATTGCCATTGCAGAACGTGCCGAGGCAGATCTTCGTGAACTGCTAGCGATTCCCAGCAATTACCAAGTGCTTTTCTTGCAGGGCGGCGCAAGCATGCAGTTCTCGATGCTGCCGATGAATTTACTGGGCCAGGGCGGTAGCGCTAACTTTATCCAAACAGGCATTTGGGGAAAGAAAGCGTTAAGTGAAGCCAAGCGGCTTGGCTTTAGCTGCCATGTGGCTGCCAGCAGCGAGGCTAATGGTCACACTGCCGTGCCTGATGAGGCATCGTTATCAATCACCAATGACGCGGCCTATCTGCACTACACCTCGAATGAAACCATTGGTGGTTTAGAGTTTGATTACACGCCCCAGATAACTCGCGCTGATGGTGCAGCCGTGCCGCTGGTGTGCGATATGTCGTCGAATATTCTCTCTGGCCCGATTGATATCAGCGATTTTGGTGTGGTGTACGCTGGCGCGCAGAAAAATATCGGCCCGGCGGGGTTAACCATCGTGGTCGTACGTGACGATCTGCTAGGTAAAGCCCCTAGCACGATTCCATCACTTTTTGATTATCAAATGCTGGCAGAAGCGGGCTCTATGGTGAACACCCCGCCGACTTATGCCTGGTATCTATCGGGCTTGGTTTTCCAATGGCTTAAAAATGACATCGGCGGCTTAGATGCAATGGATGCGCTGAATCAGCGCAAAGCGCAAAAGCTTTACGCTGCCATTGATGCCAGCGCCTTCTACAGTAACCCTATCGCCGTACCTAACCGTTCGCGTATGAACGTACCGTTTGTGTTGGCGGATGCGCGTTTGGATAAAGCGTTTTTACAAGAAGCCGATGAGGCAGGCCTGCTAAACCTTAAAGGCCACCGCAGCGTAGGTGGTATGCGCGCTAGTTTATATAACGCCGTTCCAGAAGAGGCGGTCGATTCCTTAATCGCCTTTATGGCGGATTTTGAACAACGAAGAGGCTAACCATCATGTCCGATACGCCGATCAATTTAGATGACTTGCGTCAACGTATCGACCAGTTGGATGGCGATATTCTGCGCTTGATCAGTGAGCGTGCCAGCTGCGCCCAGCAGGTGGCGCACGTTAAGCTCGCCCAAGATCAAGATGCCGTGTTTTACCGCCCAGAGCGCGAAGCGCAGGTGTTACGGCGCATTATGGCGCTGAATAAAGGCCCGCTGGACGCTGAAGAGATGGCCCGTCTGTTCCGCGAGATTATGTCGGCCTGCCTCGCGCTGGAGCAGCCGGTAAAAGTGGCCTACCTAGGGCCGGAAGGCACTTTCACCCAGCAAGCGGCGCTCAAGCATTTTGGCGAAAGTGCGGTAAGTCTGCCTATGGCCGCTATCGATGAAGTGTTCCGCGAAGTGGAAGCCGGCGCGGTGAACTATGGCGTGGTGCCGGTGGAAAACTCCACTGAAGGGGTGGTGAACCACACGCTCGATACCTTTATGGACTCTTCCATTAAGATTTGTGGCGAGGTAGTACTACGCATTCACCACCATCTCTTAATTAGCGAAACAACGCGCAAAGACAAAGTCTCGCGTATCTACTCGCACCCCCAGTCGTTTGGCCAGTGTCGTAAATGGCTGGATGCGCATTACCCACATGCTGAGCGTGTGCCGGTTTCCTCCAACGCTGAAGCGGCTAAATTGGTGAAAACCGAATGGCACAGCGCGGCGATTGCCGGCGACATGGCTGCCAAGCTCTACGGCTTAGAGCGCATTGCCGATAAAATCGAAGACCGTCCGGATAACTCGACGCGCTTTTTGATTATTGGTAATCAAGATGTGCCTATGTCAGGCGAAGACAAAACTTCCATTGTGGTAGCCATGCGTAACCAGCCAGGCGCGCTTCACGACCTGTTGGAGCCATTCCATCGCCACAAGATCGATTTAACCCGCATCGAGACGCGCCCTTCGCGCACAGGCGTATGGAATTACGTGTTCTTCATTGATTTCAAAGGCCACCGTGATGAGCCGGGTGTAGCGGCTGTGCTGGAAGAGGTGCGTCTGCGCGCTGCTGAGTTGCGCGTATTGGGTTCTTACCCTCAGGGCGTGCTGTGACGGTGTTAGCACAAGGTGCTGGGCGTGAAGTGTGTCATGAACCGCGAATTTTAATCGTCGGGCTGGGCTTAATTGGTGGTTCGCTAGCAGCGGCGCTGCGCGCTTCTGGTTTTTCCGGGGAAATTATTGCCTGCGACCCTAATAAAGACGAGATTGCTCTGGGTATTGAGCTGGGGCTTGTTAACGCTGGCGGCACGCAGCTAGCTGAGCTGCTGGATGATGTTTCCATGGTGGTCCTGGCAGTGCCCGTACTGGCAATGGAAAGCGTGATGACCGCGCTGGCCCAGGCGCTTCCTAACGCGGCTGATGATGTAGTGATCACCGATGTGGGTAGTACCAAAGCCACCATTCGTGAGTGTGCCGAACGCGTGTTTGGTTACGTATTACCTAATATCGTCTTAGGGCATCCTATCGCGGGCTCAGAAAAGAGTGGTGTGGCAGCGGCCAACCCGACGCTTTATGTTAATCACAAAGTGATTCTGACGCCCGAACCTAACGTCGATGCTGATGCACTAGCACGCGTGGAAAAGCTCTGGCAGACGTGTGGTGCAGAAGTCTTGCAAATGAGCGTCGAGCGCCACGATCAGGTGCTGGCACGCACGAGTCACCTGCCGCACCTTTTGGCGTTCTCTCTAGTGGATACGCTGGCGCGTCAGGATGAGCGGCTGGATATTTTTCGTTACGCTGCGGGCGGATTTCGTGATTTTACCCGTATTGCAGGCAGCGACCCGGTCATGTGGCGGGATATTTTTATCGCCAACCGAGAAGCAGTGCTGTCGTCACTAGACGACTTTGAAGCAGGGTTAAAGCGTCTTCGTTGCGCCGTTGAAAGCGGTGATAGCGATGCGCTAATTGCAACGTTTGATCGTGCCAGCCACGCGCGACACTATTTTGATACGTTATTGAATAAAACCAGTTATCAGGCGGAATATCATATGCAACCACACGGTAAAGTGACTTATCGCGTGCAGCCAGGCGGCCAAGCGCAAGGCCGTCTTCGCGTGCCGGGCGATAAATCCATATCCCATCGCTCTATTATGCTGGGTGCTCTGGCGGAAGGTGTGACGGAAGTAAAAGGCTTCTTGGAAGGTGAGGATAGCCTAGCGACTCTACAAGCTTTTCGCGAGATGGGCGTGGCCATTGAGGGGCCTCACCAGGGGCGAGTCACTATCCACGGTGTGGGCATGCAG
Source organism: Halomonas sp. KX33721 (assembly GCF_001596805.1). Taxonomy (NCBI): domain Bacteria; kingdom Pseudomonadati; phylum Pseudomonadota; class Gammaproteobacteria; order Oceanospirillales; family Halomonadaceae; genus Halomonas; species Halomonas sp. KX33721. Next base: position 145,041 of record NZ_LVIA01000020.1, read on the forward strand.
GGTTTGAAAGCGCCCGCAGGGCCGCTCTATGTAGGCAACTCCGGTACGGCTATGCGGCTCTTTGCCGGTTTGCTGGCGGGCCAATCTTTCGATAGCGAGCTGACCGGCGATGAGTCGCTCTCTAAGCGGCCGATGGGGCGTGTGGCAGATCCGCTGCGTCTGATGGGTGCTACCATCGATACCGCCGAAGGCGGCCGTCCGCCGTTAAAGATCCACGGCGGTGCGCCGCTGAAAGGTATTTACTACGACATGCCGATGGCCAGCGCGCAGGTAAAGTCATGCCTGCTGCTTGCTGGGCTCTATGCCGAAGGTGAAACCCGCGTGCGCGAGCCAGCTCCTACCCGTGACCATACCGAGCGTATGCTTAACGGCTTTGGATACGCCGTTTCACGCGAAGGGGATACCTGTTGGCTACAAGGTGGCGGACAATTAACGGCTGGGTCGATTGATGTGCCCTCCGATATTTCGTCAGCGACGTTCTTCCTTGTCGCAGCTGCCATTACGCCGGGCTCGGATATCACGTTAGAGCATGTAGGTATCAATCCAACCCGCATTGGTGTGATCAATATTTTGAAATTGATGGGCGCCGACTTAACGCTTGAAAACGAACGTGAAGTGGGTGGCGAGCCAGTGGCGGATATTCGTATTCGTTACGCGCCCCTAAAAGGTATTGATATTCCCGTCGATCAAGTGCCGCTGGCTATAGATGAGTTCCCGGCGCTATTCATCGCGGCGGCCAATGCTCATGGCACGACGCGCCTGCGCGGCGCGGAAGAGCTGCGGGTGAAAGAGTCCGACCGTATCCAGGCCATGGCCGATGGCCTTGCTGTGCTTGGCGTTGAGCATACGGTGGTGGAAGACGGTATCGATATTATTGGTAACGGCAACGACAGCGTGCCGAGCTATGGCGGCGGCCGTATCGATAGCTTGGGCGACCACCGTATTGCTATGGCGTTTGCCATTGCGTCGCTACGCGCAGGTGATGAAATCATTATTGACGACTGTGCGAATGTCGCTACCTCGTTCCCGGATTTTGTTGCGCTGGCGCAGCGCATTGGTATGAGTGTTAGCGTGGAGGGTGCTAATGACCGCTAAGGTACCTGTGCTGACAATCGATGGCCCCGGCGGTGCTGGCAAAGGCACGATTAGCAGCCTTGTGGCCGAGCGTTTAGGTTGGCACCTATTAGACAGTGGGGCACTTTATCGTCTAACGGCCCGGGCGGCCGTCAAGCATCATGTCGCCCTAGATGATGAGGCGGCACTGGCAGCGATTGCCACTAAGCTAGATGTTGCCTTTCCTGTGGTAGATGGTCAGCCTTGCACCTTGTTAGAGGGCGAAGACGTTGGGCAGGTGATTCGTACCGAGCAAGCAGGTGAACTTGCTTCTCAGGTCGCAGCGCTGCCTAGTGTGCGCGCAGCACTACTTCAGCGCCAGCGAGATTTTTGCCAATTACCTGGGCTGGTGGCAGACGGCCGCGATATGGGAACTGTCGTATTTCCCGAGGCGCCGTTGAAGGTTTTTCTCACCGCCAGCGCCGAAGAACGGGCTCGCAGAAGGCATCTACAGTTGCAGGAAGCAGGGGTGGATGCTAGTCTGTCGAGTCTTTTAAAGGAGATTCAGGCACGCGATGCACGCGATACGCAACGCAGTGTGGCTCCTCTCAAGCCGGCAGATGATGCCATTACGCTTGATACCACGCGCCTGAGCATACCGGAAGTGGTTGATCGGCTGACCGAACTGCTTGCCCAACGCGGCATGTCTAACGGCATTTGATTCTCCCTTGCGGCGTTTTTGGAAAGGTGTCACGACGTGGCAGGGCGATAACTCCATATCAGTGAGCCCGGTCAGGTCTAACCAGCGCTAACGCCTCCAAAAGCAGAGTGACATTAGGCCCGTACTCGCTGGTGGTACGGAGAAGGCAGTTATGCCTCAACAACGTTGATCACGTAGGAAAACCATGAGCGAAAGCTTTGCTGAACTGTTTGAACAGTCTCTTAACGACATCAACATGGAGCCAGGCGCTATCGTCGCGGCTCAGGTTGTCGACATTGACGGTGACTGGGTTACCGTTAACGCTGGTCTGAAATCCGAAGGTCAGATCCCTGCGGCACAATTCCGCGATGAGAATGGTGAACTGACCATCGCTATCGGTGACGACGTTCACGTTGCACTGGAAGCCGTTGAAGATGGCTTCGGTGAAACGCGTCTGTCCCGTGAAAAAGCCAAGCGCGCAGAAGCTTGGAAAATTCTGGAAGCAGCCTTCGAGAAAGACGAAATCGTCAAGGGCGTGATCAACGGTAAAGTCAAAGGCGGCTTCACTGTCGATGTCGACTCTATCCGTGCCTTCTTGCCGGGCTCTCTGGTTGACGTTCGTCCGGTTCGCGACACGGCACATCTGGAAAACAAAGAGCTGGACTTTAAAGTCATCAAGCTTGATCCGAAGCGCAACAACGTCGTTGTATCGCGTCGTGCCGTGCTGGAAGCAGAAAACAGTGCCGAGCGTGAAGCGCTGCTGGCCACTCTGCAAGAAGGTCAGCAAATCAAGGGTATCGTTAAGAACCTGACCGATTACGGCGCCTTCGTTGATCTGGGCGGCGTTGATGGCCTGCTGCACATCACCGATATGGCTTGGAAGCGTATCAAGCATCCGTCTGAAATCGTTGCCGTTGGCGACGAAATTAACGTCAAAGTGCTGAAGTTCGACCGTGAGCGCAACCGCGTTTCACTGGGTCTGAAGCAGCTGGGCGAAGATCCGTGGGTCAACATCAAAGAGCGTTACCCGGAAGGCACCAAAGTGCACGCGGTCGTCACTAATCTGACGGACTACGGCTGCTTTGCTGAGCTGGAAGAGGGTGTCGAAGGTCTGGTTCACGTGTCTGAAATGGACTGGACCAACAAGAACATTCATCCGTCTAAAGTCGTTCAAGTGGGCGATGATGTTGACGTGATGGTTCTTGATATCGATGAAGAGCGTCGTCGCATTTCTCTGGGTATCAAGCAGTGCACTGCTAATCCGTGGGAAACGTTCAACGCTGAATACAACAAGGGCGACCGTGTTTCCGGTACCATCAAGTCAATCACTGACTTCGGTATCTTTATCGGCCTTGAAGGCGGTATCGACGGTTTGGTTCACCTGTCCGACATCTCTTGGACAGAGACTGGCGAAGAAGCCGTTCGCAACTTCAAGAAAGGCGACGAAGCAGAAGCCGTTATTCTGTCTATCGACCCGGAGCGTGAGCGCATCTCCCTGGGTATCAAGCAAATGGATTCCGATCCGGTTGCTGAGTACCTGTCAGTGAATGACAAGGGCAGCATTGTTACCGGTCGCGTTGTAGAAGTTGACGCTAAAGAAGCACACGTTGAGCTGGCAACTGACGTTATTGCCATTCTTAAAGCGTCTGAAATTAGCGCAGACCGCGTTGAAGATGCACGCAATGTGCTGAACGAAGGTGACAGCGTTGAAGCGCGTATTGTCAGCGTCGATCGTAAGAGCCGTCAGATCAATCTGTCGGTGAAAGCGAAAGAGCAAGACGACACTCGTCAGAACCTGAAGAAACTGCGTGACCAAGAGCCGGAAGCAGCAGGTGGCCCGACCACTATCGGTGATCTGATCAAGCAGCAGATGGGTCAAGACTAAATTATTAGTTTTTCCTACTAAAACGCCGCCCAAAAGGGCGGCGTTTTTTTTTGCAAAAATTTTACACACTTTTCTTTGTTGGCTTAGTCAGAAGTAAGTGGATGATTGGGTTAATAAGCAAAGGCTTTAAAGCGCTATTGTGGATTGTAAAATTGTTTAGTAAATGGACCAAAATGAACTAGACTGTTGTCAATTACAGAGTTTAAGGCAATAATGTGTCCGCATCCTGAACTAATCGGTATTGAGTTTCCCAGCTGAATGCCATCGCAGTTAAAACCAAGCTAAAAGGGTTTCCTATGTCACTGTTAAACGACTACATTCAAAAAGAGCAGCAGCTTAAACAGCTTCAAGAAGAGCTGCAGCGTCTTGAAGGCGACCAGCGCCTGAAAAGCGAGCTTGAGTTTAAAGCTAAACTTGAAGCACTGATGAACGAGTTTGGTAAGCGTCCTGCAGATGTAATTGCGCTTTTGGATCCGACTACTGATCAGCGCAGTGCCAAAGCAGCGCCGGCCGCCTCTACTCGCCGTAAGCGTCGTTTAAAAATCTATAAGAACCCGCATACTGGTGAAGTGATCGAAACCCGTGGTGGGAACCATAAAGGTCTGCGTAGCTGGAAAGATGAGCATGGTGATGAAGCTGTCGAGTCCTGGTTCGTGCGCATGGAAGACTAAGTAGTTTAACCGGCATTTCTAATAGAAATGCCGGTTTTGTTTTTAGAGGGTTAGTTTCAAGCAGCGACCTAGAAGACTGGCTGGGAAGTCAGCAGGGTTTGGCGCTGCGGACTAGCCAGCCACTAGTTCAGCATCAACCAGTTCAATAAATGTGCGTTGCTTCTCTCAGTAGTGGCACCCGCAGCTCTAAGTGATCGGGATGCCATAAAATCCGTGGGGATTCTCCACTAATGTGAAAGCGATGTTGTTGATTGAGCAGCGGCAGTAGCGTTGATGTCAATGCATCTGATAGCTCATCAAAATCATCAAAGCAGGTTTTTGCATAGTGTTGTGCAGGAATTTCAATGCGCCGGTAAGCAACTGGTAGGGCTAAATTTTCTGTATTTGCTGTGTGGGTTAAATAGAGACCAATGTCAGTTCTTGACTTGCGTACCTTAGCGCCTGCCTCAAGGGCGTCAACTTTGTCTGCGAGCAGGTCAGGTAGCGCTACTGTAGGTGTCGCACGCTGCTAAAAGACTGGCGATAATGCCTAGGCGTCAGCTGATGGCGCCGCTGAAATGCGCGCGAAAACGATGAATGGTTTGCATACCCGCAGCGAATGGCAATATGCGCTATATTTTGTGGGGTAAGCGATAGCAAGACCGCTGCTCGCTCTAAGCGCCTCTGCTCACGATAAGCGCTAGGAGAGGTGTTGAAGCAGTGACGAAATTGCCGCCGTATCTGTGACGCTGAATATCCCAAGTGATTAGCAAGGTCTTCTATACTTAGCGATTGGTCAAGCGTGTCCTGTAGCCAGATCTCAGCTCGCGACATTGCATTGAACATTATCTGGCCTCCCATGCGTGAGTCATACAGGTCAGTTGATAGCTTGCCTGTAATGCACCCTCCCGGTGCTTGTTGTTGCTGGTAACCTGGTGGTCCATGACTTTTATCGTTGCCACCAGTGTTTGAGTGTTATCTACAGAGCGGCCATCCATGGCTCGTGATGGAACGTGATGCGTTTGACGTTCGATAGATAGCCGGATAATCATTATTACCGATTAGTGGCTTCATCACGATGGTGTCTTTATGCTGCTAAGCTGAAGCAAAGGCAAGTTTGCTATGGGAGTTTACGCGTTTGTGCATAGTTTTTTTTGTAAATAAAGTCTGTTTTGCAGACATATCGACCATCCCAAGTAAGGTGTAAATGAAACATCGATGAAATATCAAAAGGTTCAAAAACAACTGGATGAGCGTGAAAAGCTGCGTAAGTTTCGTGAGCTGGATGACGCCTTTGCGCAAGCATTGCGTCAGTTGGAAGATCCTGATAGTGACTTTGATATTCCAACAGGGCCCCCTGTACGCTCTTTAGCGGCGCTCGAGGCTGATGATCAGGCTGAGCGACAGAAGGAACAGGATCTGCTTTTCAGCCAGCGCTTAAAGGCCTTGCTGAAGGAGTATGATTTATCAGAGACGGGGGTAAGCGAACTGATACAGACGCTATTGGCCTACGGCCTATGGGAGATGGATCGCATGCCCGCCCAAAGTGACAGTGGGCACTAACGGTAGCGATATACCCGCAAGCTGGGTAGAAATACGTCACTCTCCAGCTTTTCATCCCGACGCTTTGCCCGCGTACGCTGCGCGGGCGGCTCTAGGGGCGGCATTTTAATATGTGGCAAGCGATTTTCAGGGGCGGGAACAATAAGCGGCATGGCAATATTTAATGCGCGCCGGGTATGGCCGTCTTCTAGTGGTTCTGTAAAAAACAGGTTGCCGCGCATGAGCGGGGCTTGGTTTTGTACCTGTGCTAGCGGTTCGCTGCTTGGTATTCCCGCTAGTCTACGTAGCTGAATGCGGATATGTGGCGAGTCGGTATCTAACTGCAAGAGTTTTTGCTCTGCTTCTTGTACGGTAATTTTTTTTTATTGAGCGGCCACTGCTATACCAAGCAAAGCGAACGCGCGATACCGGTGCCGGGGCAATAGGAAGGTGCCGCCAACACTGCTTAAGGTGCAAGCGCGCCAAGCCACCCTGACGCAGCACGTTATCCACGTCTGGGTGGCGTTGAGGCAAGCGGTGTTTGGCTTGGCTGAGTGTATTTGGCTGTGCCTGTTTAATATGCTGAAGCAGGTCGCTAATGTGTGCTTTAGCGCGGTTAACCGCCGTAAACTTTTCAAGTAATTCATCATCTGCTGCGATAAGCGCAATGTAGTTACGCGTCTCGCGCCCATCTTGGCCCTGCTGATGCCACATATCGAGCAGGGCTTGGCGTAGCCAAGACCTACCCCCAGGGTAGGGCTGAAAGTGCCATGTGGCTGATTGCTGCTGCTCATAATAAGTGGCTGCATGATCTATAGCTGCCATCAGGTCATCGAAACGGGCATCCAGCTCATGCAGCAAGTGGTAAACGGGCAGGGCATTATCGTTCATGGCAGAACACTCATGGGCTAAGAGAGCGGGGCGTCTCTATCCGCTTGGGCAAGCAGCGCGTCCAAATCGGCTTCATCCATCGCGGATTCGCCCGAAATGCGGTGAGACTCTTCCGCCCAAGCGCCTAGGTCAAGCAGCTGGCATCGTTTGCTGCAAAAAGGGCGGTAGGCGCTCTCTGGGCTCCAGACGACTGGCTTGCTGCATTGAGGGCAAGCGACCTCTAGCGGTGCATCGTTAGCGGGTGTTGGCATAGAACTCTCCTTGAGCTAGAGGTATTTATTTCGGTAGTGCTGATCAAGCTGCGTTACCTGTTGCATCATCGAAGCATGGTCTCCGCTGTTATCAATAACATCATTGGCCTTAGTAAGGCGCTCTTCACGGGGAAGCTGGGCGGCGAGAATAGCATGCACTTGAGCCTCGCTCACGTCGTCTCGCGCACGTGTCCGCGAAAGCTGCAGCTCAACGGGCACATCGACTACAACGGTGCGATCCACCAGCTTGTCTTGGCCTGACTCAAATAACAACGGCGATACCAGCAGCACATAAGGTGATTGGCGCTGTAAGCGCTCTAGATGTACGAGAATGCGTTCGCGCACGCGAGGATGGGTCACCGACTCCAGCCATTTGCGCTCGGTAGGGTTGTCAAACACAATGCTGCGCAAAGCTGCACGGTTTAACGTGCCGTCAGCGTGCAGTACATCATTTCCGAAGTGTTCTCTGATAGCCGCTAGCGCTGGTTCGCCAGGCATGACGACTTCCCTGGCCACATCGTCGGCGTCTACCCAGCCGATTCCCAGCGAACCAAACGCCCGAGCAACGGTAGACTTACCGGAACCGATACCGCCTGTTAACCCAACAATCATGGCTGTTCCCTAAATAGTGGCGCTGCTATCGTCATGGGCATAGATAATAGCTGGCCACAGTAAGATGGACGAAATGACCAATGCTAATATAGCAGTGACGTATAGAGCGCCATCAGCTCATCGCCCGCTAATAAGCAAACCCAACCCGCCAGGGCTAGAAAAGGGCCAAAAGGCAGCGGCTGGCCGCGCAAATGAGGGGAGCTGGCTTGCGCCGCCAAGCCCACAAGGGCACCAATGCCTGCCGATACGATCAACAGTAATGGCAGCATGGGCCAACCGACCCAGGCGCCTAACGCCGCTAGCAGCTTAAAATCGCCAAACCCCATACCCTCTTTGCCCGTTAATAGCTTAAACAGCCAGTAAAAGCTCCAGAGGATTAAGTAGCCAGCCATGGCGCCGATTACCGCGCTGGGCAACATAATGGGCTGAAAGAGCAGCTGATAGAGCAAGCCCGCCCAGAGCAAGGGCAGGGTTAACATATCCGGCAGCAAATACGTACGAAAATCGATAACCGCCAGCGCCAAAAGTGTTAAACAGGCCGCATAAATAAACAGGGCGCTTGCTGTTGTGCCATAAAGCGCCACAACGGCCACCGCTAATAGCCCGCCCATCAGTTCAACCAGTGGGTACTGTGCACTAATGGGAGATTGGCAGTTTGCGCACTTACCGCGCCGTTTTAACCAGCCAAGCAGCGGTAAGTTATCATGCCACGCAATCGGATGCTCGCAGCGCGGGCACATCGAGCCAGGGGTTGCGAGATTAAAGCGGGGCGCTGTTTCTGCCGGAAACTCCAGCGAAGCTAGGGCTTCATTGCGCCAGCGCCTCATCAGCATGACCGGTAGGCGAGTAATCACCACATTTAAAAAGCTGCCAAAACAAAGCCCGAGTAGAAGAGCAGGCGCCCACTCGAGCGGTGAAGGGAGATACATAAATGTCCTTTTTAACTGCCTGAAAATAGGAGAGGCCACCGTGGGCAGCGCATGTAGAAAACGGCTATAACGCAGAGCCTAAATTGAAAATTGGCAAGTACATGGACACGACAACACCGCCGACTAATAAGCCCAACACAACGATAATAACGGGTTCCATTAACGATGTGAGTGCATCCACTTTATTATCAACTTCCTCTTCGTAATAATCTGCCACTCGATTCAGCATGGCATCTAAAGAGCCTGCCTCCTCACCGATACTGACCATTTGAACCGCCAGGGCTGGAAAACGATTTGTCATGCGCATCGCAAAATGTAATTGCTGCCCCGTCGCCACGTCTTGGCGAGTTTGCACCACGGCGTGTTCGTAAACCTTATTGCCGGTTGCTCCGGCGGCTGTGTCTAACCCTTCTACCAGTGGGACACCGGAAGAAAATGTGGTGGCCAATGTGCGAGAAAAACGCGCAACCGCAGATTTATGCATGATGTCGCCGATAATCGGTAATCGAAGTAGTAATGCATGCATGCGGTAAGCGATATTTGGTGAACGCTGGATGCCTTGTTTAAGCAAGAATATGGCCGCTACCAGCGCGCCAAATGCTGTTAGCCAGTACTGCTGGGCAAGCTTCGATAGATTTACCGTCATTTGCGTAAGCGCAGGTAGTTCCGCCCCGAAGCTTTGAAACATACTTTCAAATTCAGGTACCACTTTCACCAGAAGCAGCATGGTAACCGCAATACCAATCGCCATGACCGCAGTGGGATACCACAGTGCCTTTTTAACACGTGCTTTCAGGGATTCTACTTTCTCTTTATAGGTTGCAACGCGATCCAGCATTTGATCTAGGGCGCCTGCTTGTTCACCAGCATCTACCAAGTTAACAAACAGGCGGTCAAAATGTTTTGGGTGTTGGCGAAGCGCATCCGAGAAGCTAGCGCCAGAAGACACATCGCTCATCATTTGCTGTATCAGGGCCACCATGGCGGGTTTTTTTAGGCTTTCAGCGACTACTTGAAGCGCTTGTAAAAGTGGGATGCCTGCTCGAATCATGGTGGCCATTTGACGCGCAAACACCATGATGTCGTTAGGGTTGATGCGGCCGTTGCCGCCAATGCTACCTTTTTTACTGATACGCCGAATATCAATATTTTGTTTGGCGAGTTCTGCGGTGACTTCCGCTTTGCTGCGGCCGATCATTTCGCCACTTAACGTTCTGTTTTGGGGGCCTTTGCCTATCCACTTCCAGCGCGATAACTTGATGGCGGGAGTTTGGCGCCTACGAGCACGTTTAGCCATGCCTTACTCCTTACTTACGCGGTTAATCTCTTCAAGGCTGGTGATACCTTGCATGACTTTTAATAGGCCGCTGCGATGGAGACTGGGATAGCCCTCCCTGCGGGCCTGCTGGTCAATTTCTAGCGAATTGGCATCGCGCATGATGAGCTGACGCATCGATTCTGTAATGGGAACAACTTCATAGATACCAATCCGCCCTTTGTAACCTTGGGTGCAGTGTTTACAACCCACGGCTTTATATAGGGTGGCTTGGTTAATCTCCTCATTGTTTAGCCCCTCTTTTTGAAGCGCCTTACGCGGTATTTCAATGGGCTCTTTGCAATGGTGGCAAAGTTTACGCGCTAAGCGCTGTGCAATAATTAAACTAACGGCGCTTGCAATGTTGAAGGACGAAACGCCCATATTGGCTAATCGTGTGAGTGTTTCGGCTGCCGAGTTAGTATGCACCGTAGAGAGCACCAAGTGGCCGGTTTGGGCAGCTTTTACCGCAATGTCCGCTGTTTCCAGGTCGCGTATTTCTCCCACCATCACAACGTCCGGGTCCTGGCGAAGGAAGGCGCGCAGGGCGCTGGCAAAGTCGAGGCCGATCTTGGGTAGAATGTTTACCTGGTTAATGCCATCTACTTTGATTTCTACGGGGTCTTCAGCCGTACAAATATTGCGCTCTACTTTATTAAGGATATTAATCCCCGTATAAAGCGAAACGGTTTTACCGCTGCCGGTCGGCCCCGTCACCAAAATCATGCCCTGGGGCTGTTTAAGCGTATGTTCATACAGAGCGCGCTGCTCATCGGTGAAACCTAACTGCTCAATGCCTAGCTGAGCCGCCGTAGGGTCTAAAATCCGCAGCACCAGCTTTTCACCGTATACCGTAGGTAGCGAGTTAACCCGAAAATCGAGAGAGCGCGTTCGCGAGAGCTTGAGTTTTATCGCGCCATCCTGGGGTAGACGGCGCTCCGAAATATCCAGCCGAGCCATAATTTTAAGGCGAGCCGCAATACGGTGGCGCATGGCAAAGGGCGGTCTAGCAACTTCAATCAGCATGCCATCAACGCGAAAACGGACGCGGTAGAGCGTTTCATAAGGCTCGAAATGAATATCAGAGGCCCTTTGGCGAATGGCGTCTAATAAAATCTTATTAACAAACTTAACGATGGGCGCATCTTCGCTACTCTGCGACGCTTCCTCAAGAGGAACTTCGTTGCCGTCACTGTTTTGTACAATGTTTAACGAACTCACCGCGTCGTCAATGCCATCTAGCTCATCCAACATGCCGCGTTCGTTCTGGGCGAGATAGTTATTAAGTGCAACAGTGATTTGATCCACCGGGGCAAGCACACCTTCTATGCTTAATCCTGTGGCAAACTGGAGCTCATCTAGCTGGGTAAGCGTTGCTGGATAAGGCACCGCGACGGTTAGGCGGTGGCCATGGCGGGCCAGGGGCAGCACATTAAGATTTTGTAATACTTTAACGGGGTAGTCGGCGGCGGGTGGCAGCGTAGTAAGGCGCAGCGCCTCAAGGTCGATAACCGGAAGACCATACTCCCATCCCGCTGCTACGGTAGCTGCAACAGGGTCGGCCAGCCCGCTTTCAATAACGTGTTGAAGCAGCGAAATTTCGAGATCAGAGGCCGTCGACTGTGCGGTGGCCGCTTGTGCATCGCTTAACACACCGTGTTTAACCAACCGCTGGGCAATGCCGCGCAGGCCGCCGTGAGCTGCCGCGTGGCTAAGTGTCGATTCAAAAGAGGGTTTAGACATGCACGACCTGTGGTAGCAAAGTGGTCAGAATGCGCTTACTTGTACCATACTAAGGTGCTGGCGGCACCACGCTTTTCTAAGTGCACGCGTTCGTACAAATGAACGAAGTAGTGGGCCAAATGTAGTTGAAAAAACACTGTGCGTAAGTTAGTGTAACTAATGTACATTAATTTTGCTTGGCAATACCTGCCAAGCAAAATCTCCTTGGAGATTTTTAGATGCAAACAACTGCAAAAAATGTGTTTCGCAACCTCAAGCAGGGCGGTTTCACGCTGATTGAGCTGATGATCGTCGTCGCGATCATCGGCGTATTAGCATCCATCGCCGTACCGCAGTATCAGAACTACACTGCTCGTGCCCAAGCGAGCGAAGGGCTTTCTGTGACGGCTGGTTTACGGGCTGATATTGCTGAGCAGTATTCGCTGCGAGGAGAGATGCCGGCGGCTACCAATATTAGTACAAATAATATTTCTGGTCGTTACGTAAAGAATGTTGAGTATCAAAACGAGCAGTTAGAGGTGCTTTTCGAGGAAACGAGCGCAGTAGGTGATATTACAATGATTATTGCACCTGATGGAGAAGCAGCCACAGGAAATAATGCCTCAACACGGAATCCTGGAAACGGCTGGACATGTTCTTGGGAAGGTTCTTCTGGCCAAAAAAATTGGTTGCCTGCTGGTTGCCGCGCAGACGATTAATTCCCAATCATAAGAAAAATAAAAAGAGGGGCCTACGGGTCCCTTTTTATAAACAATCAAGAGAAAAGAAAGCATGAAAGGAACTCAACGTGGCTTTACCCTAATTGAGCTGATGATTGTGGTAGCTATTATTGGCGTTTTGGCCTCTATTGCTATTCCGCAATATCAAAACTATACGGCACGCGCTCAGGTATCTGAGGCATTGAATGTATTGAGCGGCGTAAAGTCTGAGCTAGCAGAGCGTTACGCGTTCTCTGGCAACTTCGGTACGGGGCAAGATACTGGTATGGAGGAGCTGGTTTCGCAAACTCGTTATATCCAGGATGTGGACTACTTTTATCGGGAAGATAAGGTAGCTATCGGCATTCGGATGAGTACCGACGGGCATGTGTCCAAAGATATTCGTGGTCGACGGTTACGTATTGAGCTTGTGGCAGATGAAGGATCAATTAAATGGTCCTGTATGTCGGCTCAACAAAATGGTATTGACGAGAAGTATCTCCCCGGAAGCTGTCGAGATAGCGCCTCGGAGGAATTTTAATCTTCACCATTTCCTGCGCATTGTTGTTCTAAACTAAAGCTTCCTAATCACAGTGGAGCTTTTTTTTATGAACCACTTTTTACGCTCTATGCTAATTGGCGCTACCGCGCTTATGCTAAGCAGTACCGCGTTGGCCCAACCCGCCCATGCACCAGCCCACGGCGCCCGGGATAACGCTTCCCAGGCAGAGCGCCACCGAGGCGGTGACAGCGGCCATCGTGAAAGTGGCGCCCGTCGCTCTCATAGCGATGGTTATGTGGATTTGCCGCGTATTAACGAGCGCGAGCTGTTGCGCTTACTGCGCCGCCACGATGCCCCCCGTGCGGAACCGTTACCCCCTGGTATTCAGCGCAATTTAGAGCGGGGCAAGCCCTTGCCGCCCGGCATTGCTAAGCGCTTTGACGGCCCCATCGCCCGTGAGCTGCCCCGTTACCCGGGATACGAGTGGGAGCGTGTTGGCGCTGATGTGGTGTTAATTGAAGCCGCGACTCGGGTGGTGGTCGATGTGTTGGTGGATGCTTTGCGCTAACCCGTTCCCATGTGTCGGGGCGTCATGGTAATACCATGGATCAACGCTTATGCTGAGAAATAACAAACACCCCACTGAGGAGCGAACATGGCGGTTTATACCCTGGAAGCGCGGCTGGCACTGGCCATAGAGATTGCCGAAGAGGCGGGGCAGATGATTCGTAATGCCAGAGAGCAGCAAGGGTTTAGCCAGCGGCTGAAAGGAGGGGTCGAGCTAGTTACTGATGTGGACGTTGCCGTCGACACGCTGATTAGCCAGCGCCTGGAGGAGTACTTCCCAGAGGAAGCAAGGTTAAGCGAGGAGCTAAGCCCGGAGCATGCGCTGCATACCCCCGCCGAGCAGCTCTGGGTTGTGGATCCGATTGATGGCACCGTTAATTTTGCCCAGGGCCTGCGCCATGTAGCGGTATCAATCGGCTGGATGGAGCAGGGGGTAGGTAAAGTAGGCGTGATACATGCGCCGTTTTTAGGTGAAACCTTTAGTGCAGCAGAGGGCCTAGGCGCATTCTGCAATCAGCAGCCGATTCAGCCGAGCGGCGCTGAGACCATTGAAAGCACGCTGGTAGGTACCGGCTTTCCCTATCAAAAAGAGCAGCGTAAAAAACTTCTGCCACGCTTAGAAGCAGTACTCACAGGCTGTCAGGATGTCCGGCGTAATGGTTCAGCGGCATTGGATTTGTGTGATGTGGCCTGCGGTCGTTTAGATGCCTACTACGAAAGCGTATCGCCCTGGGATTTTGTGGCGGGTTGGGTCATTGCTCGCGAAGCAGGCGCGCGGGTGGGGCATTTAAGCGAGGTGCCTGACGGTGTACCGGCAGACCTCTACCCGGAGCAGTTGCTAGTAACTACCCCTAAGGTTTACGACGCCATGGCGTCCTTATTAAAAGCAGCCGACCACGCTTAGTGGCAAGCGATTGAAAAGAAAGCGCAAAAAGTGCTTTTCATTTGGCGTATAAAACGCTAGTATACGCACCGTCTTGAGGCAAATGCCAAACAGACATCGGAGTGTGGCGCAGCTTGGTAGCGCGTTGCAATGGGGTTGCAAAGGTCGCAGGTTCGAATCCTGTCACTCCGACCAATATCGAAAAAGCCGCTGCATTCATTGCAGCGGCTTTTTTCGTTGGTTCACTTTTTCTTCTTTCGATCATGGCGCATAAAGGGCAGTATTTTGGCCATGGTATCGGCCATCACCTGATCCAGCGGCTTATGGTCCACGCTGATGGCGGCGCGGGCCGCGGTATAGGTGCCTTTGTACTCACGCACAATGTCGCTGTCGCTCATGCTGTTGGGTAGGCCTTCCTTCTCTCGAATGATGTCGATGACCGCTTTCTCCATGCAGCACCTCCTCAGTGTGGCAATCCTTTTGACGTACTCTGTGGATGTAGCGCCGTCGGCGTTTACTGTTGGTCTGCGTGACAGTCTAGTACAGCACTCTTTCAGGTTGCATGATGCAGATTAAATAGGCTGGCGTTTGGGTACTCTTGATGCAAGTCAAGCTTTTAGCGGTGGGAGGCATCCTGCGTAGCTGGGTACGGTATGCTCTGGTGCAAGGTGAGATACCTACTCGAGAGCATCGACCAGGAGGCAGGGATGAGTCGCACAGGCAGGCAGGCTGCAACGCCCAAGGCATGGCATGGGCTATCGGTAGACGAAGCGTTGTCGCAACAGTCGGCGACCCGTGAAGGCTTGAGCCGCGAAGAAGCAGCAGCGCGTTTGGCTCAGTATGGAGAAAACCGCCTGGAGCAGGCCCAGGGGCGCCCCTGGTACAAGCGGTTGCTGGCGCAGTTTGCCAATATCCTGATGCTGATTCTGGTGGTCGCGGCGGTGGCCAGCTCTCTGCTGGGCCACGTGATTGATGCGGCCGCCATCGTGGGCGTGGTGTTGATCATTGCCTTGATCGGCTTTTTCCAGGAAGGCAAGGCCGAGCAGGCGCTGGACAGTATTCGCAACATGCTGTCTCCCCAGGCAAACGTGCTGCGCGATGGCCAGCGTACCACGGTGCCCGCCGAAGCGCTGGTGCCAGGGGATATCGTGTTGTTCGAGAGCGGGGATCGCGTGCCTGCGGATGTTCGGTTGCTGGAAGTACGGCGCTTGAAAACCGATGAGGCTGCCCTGACCGGTGAGTCGGTGCCCGTCGATAAGCAGCCCGCGCCGCTGGCCCACGATACCGAGCTGGCCGAGCGTTCGAACATGGCGTTTGCCAGCACGCTGGTCGTGCAGGGGAATGCCCGTGGCCTGGTGGTGGCGACCGGAGGGCGCTCGGAAATTGGCAAGATTTCCGAATTGCTGCGCAGTGTCGAGCAGATCAAGACGCCATTGCTACAGCAGTTGGATAGAGCTGGCCGAGTGCTGGCGGTGTTTATCCTGCTGGCCGCTGGGATCACGGCGCTGCTGGGTACCTGGCTGCATCAGCAGCCCTTGGGCGAGATGTTCATGGCGGCCGTAGGCCTGGCGGTAGCGGCCATTCCCGAAGGCCTGCCTGCGATTGTAACCATTGGCCTGGCGCTGGGCGTTCAGCGCATGGCCAGGCGGCGGGCCATCATCCGGCGGCTGCCCGCCGTGGAAACGCTGGGTTCGATTTCCACCATTTTCTCCGACAAGACCGGCACGCTGACCCGTAATGAGATGACAGCCCAGGCCATCTGGCTGCAGGATGCCCGTTTCACGCTCGAGGGTATCGGCTTTGCCCCGCATGGCAAGCTATACCGGGAAGGAGCTGCCGCCAAGGAGCAGTGCAATGGACTGGCCCATGAGCCTGCCTTGCAACGTTGCCTGTTGGCCAGCGTGCTGTGCAACGATGCCGAGCTGCACCAGGAAGATGAACGCTATCGCATCTTTGGCGACCCCACCGAAGGGGCGCTGGTGGTGGCCGCCGAGAAAGCGGGGCTCGATCACCTGGCGTTGCGCCAGCAGTACCCGCGTCTCGATGCGATTCCTTTTGAGTCAGAGCACAAGTACATGGCCACGCTGCATGACCTTGAGGGTGGGCGGCAGCTGCTGGTCAAGGGTGCGCCGGATCGCATTATCGAAATGAGCAGCCATGTGATCACCGATGAAGGCGAAGCCCCGCTGGTGGCCAGCGAGTGGGAGGCGCATATCGAAGCGCTGTCCTCGAAAGGCTTGCGGGTGCTGGCGATTGCCGAGAAGGCAATGGAGGAAGACGCTGAGCTCGATCACCCTCATGTGCAGTCGGGGTTGCGCCTGCTGGGGTTGATAGGGCTGTTGGACCCGCCCCGTGAAGAGGCCATCGAGGCGGTGAAACGCTGCCAGCGCGCCGGTATTCGCCCGGTGATGATCACCGGAGACCATGCTGCCACTGCCTTGGCCATTGCGCGGCAGCTGGGATTTCAGCACACCGAGCGGGCCTTGACTGGGCGTGAAATGGAGGCCATGACCGATGAGCAGCTCGAAGCGGTCATTCTGGAGGTGGATGTGTTTGCTCGGGCGTCGCCAGAGCACAAGCTGCGGCTGGTCAAGGCCATGCAGGCGCGTGGAGGCGTGTGCGCCATGACGGGTGATGGGGTCAACGATGGCCCGGCGCTCAAGCGGGCAGATGTGGGTGTCGCCATGGGCATTCAAGGAACGGAAGCGGCCAAGGATGCCTCGCAAATGGTGCTGGCCGACGACAATTTCGCCACCATCGTCCACGCCATCGAAGAGGGGCGTAAGGTTTACGACAACATTCGCAAGACGATTACCTTCATCCTGCCCACCAACGGTGCCCAGGGGCTGGCCATCATGCTGGCCGTGCTGGCGGGCACGAGCCTGCCGGTGACTCCGCTGCAGGCGCTGTGGGTGAACATGGTGGTGGCCATTACGCTGGGCCTGGCATTGGCGTTCGAATCTGGCGAGAAGGATCTGATGCAGCGGCCGCCCCGGGACCCCAAAGCGCCGCTGCTGGATCTCTTTCTGCTTTGGCGGGTGGTGTTCGTATCACTGCTGCTGCTGGTGGGCGTATTCGGCATTTTCAACTGGATTCTGGGGCAGGGGGGTAGCGAAGCGCTGGCCCGCACGGGCGCGGTCAATATGCTGGTGGCGGGCAGTGCCGCTTACCTGATCAATAGCCGTTATTTGCTCAACAGCACGGTGACCTGGAAAGGCGTGTTTGGCAGTCGGCCGGTGTGGGTTGCCATCGGGTTGGTCCTGCTGCTGCAACTGGGGTTCACCTACTTACCCTTCATGCAGTTCGTGCTGGTTAGCGAGGGGCTGGCTGCTCGCCACTGGCTTGCCATTCTGGTGGGAAGTATGGCCGTGTATGGCGTGGTCGAGGTGGAAAAAAGCATCTTGCGCCGGAGGAGGTGAGTGCCACCGCCTGCCATGGGCAGGCAGCGGCAACGTCAGTGCGATAAGAGGTGTTCAGTCACTCTGGGCTTTGTGGTCAGCAAGGGCCGCTGTCACGGCTTCTTGCCACTGTCCTTCGGTAATACCCCAGTGGTCGGCCTGGTCCTTGTCAGGATTGCCGGCCGCCGCTGCGTTCAGTTCTTCCGGGGAATAGCTTTCAAAACAGTGTTTGGCAAAGGCTTTGGCCTTGCCATCGCTCAACTGGTTGATCATTTCCATGGGTCGCTCCTTTCCTTGGTGCTGAAGTCAGAGATAAAGAGTCAAGAAGTATACATGACATGAATGCCGAGTACGGTTCGGCCGCGATCATGCACCAGTATAGACTAGGCCATCAATGCATCCACGACGATCTTGATGGCAATTGTGGCCAACAGGCACATGATGAGCCTGTCGAACCAGCGATGCGGCAGGCGTTTGCCCAGCCTGGCGCCCAGGGGCATGGCCGCCAGAATGACCAGCAGGGCCGCCAGGCTGTACAACGAGCGCTCCCAGGTGAGAATCCCGGCGCTGAGCAGAGCCGGAATCTGCACCAGGGTGATCGCCACGAAGAACACCGAAATCGAGCCGATGAACACCGGACGCTCCAGGCGCATTGCGTTCAGAAAGGTCACTGACGCCGGGGCGGACATGCCCGCAGCGCCTTGAAGCACACCCGCCAACAAACCGACAGGGAGTACAATTCGCTTTGCGACCGTAAAGGGTAGCGTTGCGGTACGCTTGGCCAGCTTGATGATGAGATACAAAAGGATTGCTGCAGCGACGCCTAGCGATAGCAGTGTTGGTGAGAGCGCTACTAGCCCCCAGGTGCCAAGTACAATGCCAGCGCCACCGGCTACGGCAAATGAGAGTAGAAAGCGCAGGGGGAGAAGGTGCTGGCGGTACTGCCATACCTGAAGCGCATTGCTAAAAAGATTGGGAGCTACCAACACTGCAATGGCCAGCTTAACGTCATAAAGCATGGTCAATACAGGTACAACGACCACCGGCACTCCCGAACCAATTGCTCCCTTAATAATCCCCGCAATGGCGAAAGTGAGCAGTGCAATAATCACGGCGAGTTTCCTTGAGCAGGCATCATGGGCGATACCTGCTATGGGTGAAGCGCTAAGGGCCTATCTAAGCACGTAGCAGGGCGTATAGGGTTGTCCATCAAGCTTCATGCGCCCTTGGGCAACAAAGGAGCTAAGCAACGCGTCTAAACGCTGCATCAATTCTGGCTCAGCGGTGAGCTCGAAGGGGCCATGAGCTTCAATGGCGCGAATGCCCGGCTCTTTCACGTTACCCGCCACAATGCCGGAGAAAGCGCGCCTTAGGTTGGCGGCCAGCTCGTGGGTGGGCTGCTGGCGGTGAAGGGCCAGGCCGCGCATCGCTTCGTGGGTGGGCTCAAAGGGTGCTTGAAACTCACGGGCGATGGTTAAGCGCCAGTTGTAGTAGAAGGCGTCTTGATGTTGGCGGCGGAAATCGGCAATTTGGTCAATGCCTTCGCGCATTGTGCGAGCAACGGCCACCGGGTCGCCCGTAATAATGGTGTAGTAGCGGCGAATCTCTTCACCGAGAGTGTATACCAGGAATTCATCGATTTTCTGAAAGTAAGCCGCGGAGTTGGCAGGGCCGGTAAAGATGAGGGGGAAGGGGATCTCCCGGTTGCTGGGGTGCAACAGAATACCCAGCAAATAGAGAATCTCTTCTGCGGTGCCCACGCCACCGGGGAAGACAATAATGCCGTGGCCTAGACGCACAAACGCTTCTAGACGTTTCTCGATATCCGGCATGACGACGAGTTCGTTAACGATGGGATTAGGTGCTTCGGCAGCGATAATACCGGGCTCCGAGATGCCCAGGTAACGGCCATCTTTACGGCGCTGTTTGGCATGCGCTACGTTGGCTCCTTTCATCGGGCCTTTCATAGCCCCAGGCCCACAGCCGGTGCAGATATCTAAATCGCGCAAGCCCAAGTGGTAGCCCACATCCTTGGTGTACTCGTACTCTTCGCGGGAAATAGAGTGCCCGCCCCAGCACACCACTAAACTAGGGTCGCGACCAGGTTTAAGCGTGCCCGCCTTGCGCAGGATATGAAACACCGCATTGGTGGTGCCTTCGCCCGTACTGAGATCAAAGCGCTTGTGGTGCTGAATTTCGTTATAAACATACACAATGTCGCGAATGATGGATGAGAGATGTTCGCGGATACCGCGAATCATGCGTCCATCTACAAACGCTTCTGCGGGCGCGTTAGTCAGCTTTAGGCGAATGCCGCGATCTTGCTGCAGTACTTCAATGTCGAAATCTTTATAGGCTTCGAGAATGGCCAAGCTGTCATCAGTAGCGCTACCGCAATTAAGTACGGCAAGCGCGCAGCGGCGCAGTAAATCGTGCAAACCACTTTTAGACGTGCTCTTGAGCCGATTAACCTCATGCTGCGAGAGGACTTCAAGGCTTCCTTCAGGAGAAATAATGCTGGAAATCGTGGCACGAGGCGCTGGGGTTTGCGTCATTAGTCTGGCTGTCCCTAAGAGTGTTAGTAACGAACCTGCATACTAGCACGGCGCTTGGCGCTGTTCAGCAATGCGGCTAAGCGCCCGTCTTAGCAGCGTTTGTGCTACGCTAGGGGCCTGCAAGCGCACGCGGCAGCGGGTGCGATAGCATGTCACAATAGTGCTTCACGTCAGCGCCTTACGATGATGGATAATGAGGATGTTGCTTAAACCCTATGTTTAATGCCCAATACTTTCGGACGTTTATAACGTTAGTGGAAACCGGTAGTTTCACACGAACGGCGCGTCGTTTAGAGATGACGCAGCCTGGGGTTAGCCAGCATATTCGTAAGTTGGAGAGCTATCTTGGCAAAACGCTGTTAGAGCGCCGTGGCAGAAGTTTTACCCTGACCGAATCGGGCCGCCGTGCCTATGATTACGCACTTAAGCTGTTTGCCGAACATGAGCAGTTCCGGCATGGCTTGGATGATGACTCGCTGGATAGCGGCGAATGCCGGATTGCATCCCCAGGCAGCGTAGGGCTGATGTTTTACCCGTATATTCTCGGTCAGCAGCAGATGCACCCCAACCTGACCGTCAACTATAGCTTTGCGTTTAACCACGAGATCGTCAACGACCTGCTCGAAGGCCGCTACGATATCGGCATTGTGACCGAGCAGGTTAACCACCCTGAGCTCACTTGCACGGTATGGCACAAAGAGCCGCTCTGTTTGGTCGTACCTGCCGATTTCGCAGGCAGTACGCTGTCAGAGTTAATGGGTATCGGTTTTATCAACTACTACGATGGGATTAACCACGCCAACGCGCTGCTGCGGGCGAACTATCCCGATGAATTTCGCTCCATGACTCATTTCCGTCATCAGGGGTTCACCAATGAAGTGAGCATGGTGCTGGACGCAGTGGCGAGGGGGCTTGGCTTTACGGTGGTCTCGCGCTTAGTGCTCGAAACATCGCCGTGGCAGCGGCAGGTGAAGGCGTTAGCGCTTCCCCAAGCGATTAACGAAGTGCTCTATCTTCTTCGTCGGCAAGATTCTGTCCTACCTAAACGCTATGAAAAGCTGTTGAACGGCTTTCATGATCAGCGTCTCCAAGAAAAAAACGCCCCTGATACCCGAGTAAACGGGCCAGAGGCGTTTCCTATCGCGCTATGGGTTCTGCTTAACGGCGATACTCGTCAATGCTGGGGCAGGAGCAGATCAACTGCCGATCACCAAAGACGTTATCGACGCGATTCACTGAGGGCCAGTATTTCGACGCCATCACTGCTTCGGTGGGGAAGGCACCTAGCTGGCGGTCATAAGGCCGCTCCCATGCGCTATCCATTAGGTCGGCTTGTGTGTGTGGCGCATTCACCAGCGGGTTATTATCCAGCGGCCACTCGCCGCTCTCTACTCGTGCAATCTCTTCACGAATTGCAATCATCGCATCGCAGAAGCGGTCAATTTCGTAGAGTGATTCAGATTCCGTGGGCTCAATCATCAGCGTACCCGGTACTGGGAACGACATGGTGGGGGCATGGAAGCCGTAATCCATCAAACGTTTGGCGATATCTTCTTCACTAATACCAGACGCGCTCTTCAGCGGACGAATATCAATGATGCACTCATGGGCGACATTGCCGTTCTGGCCGCGATAGAGAATCGGATAGGACGCTTCTAAACGCTTGGCAATATAGTTGGCGTTAAGAATGGCCAGCTCGGTGGCTTCACGCAGGCCACGGGCACCCATCATCTTAATGTACGCCCACGAGATCGGCAGAATGGAAGCGCTGCCAAAGGCTGCCGCCGACACCGCGCCGCTCTCTGGGTTAACGCCGTTGATGGGCGTCACCACATGGTTAGGCACAAACGGGGCAAGGTGCGCTTTAACGCCGATCGGGCCCATACCTGGACCACCGCCTCCGTGGGGGATGCAGAATGTTTTGTGCAAGTTCAGGTGAGACACGTCGCCGCCGAAGTCACCAGGGCGAGTGAGGCCAACCTGAGCATTCATGTTAGCGCCATCGACGTAAACTTGGCCGCCATGCTGGTGCACCACTTCGCATACTTTGCGAACGTGCGACTCAAAGACGCCGTGGGTGGACGGGTAGGTAATCATCACCGCTGAAAGCCGCTCGCTGTGCTGCTCAGCTTTGCGGGTCAAATCCTCTAAATCTATGTTGCCGTTGGCATCGCACTCCACCACCACCACTTCCATGCTCAGCATGGCGGCAGAGGCCGGGTTAGTGCCGTGGGCGGAGCTTGGAATCAAGCACACATCACGGTGAGCTTCACCTTGCGCTGCCTGATAGCGGCGAATCGCCAGCAAGCCCGCGTATTCACCCTGCGCGCCTGAGTTAGGCTGCATCGAGATATGGTCATAGCCGGTGACTTCAACTAAGAACGCTGCCAGCTCATCAATCATCTGATGGTAGCCCGCCACCTGATCACGGGGCGCAAATGGGTGCAGGTTGGAAAACGCAGGCCATGAGACAGGAATCATCTCGCTAGTCGCGTTGAGCTTCATGGTGCAGGAACCTAGCGGGATCATGGCATGGGCCAGCGACAGGTCTTTGTTCTCAAGACGCTTCAGGTAGCGCAGCATTTCGGTTTCGCTGCGGTAGCGATTGAAGGTCGGATGGTCCAGAAAATCGCTTTCCCGCTGGTAGGCGGCCGGAATACCGCTCAGCTTATCGGTCACTACCTGGTCGTCCAACACTGCCACGGCCAGACCATGCTCATCGCCCAGCAGGACGTCGAATAGGGCGGCGACATCGTGAGCGGTGGTCGTTTCATCCAGGCTGATACCCACATCGCCATTGGCGAAGTAGTGCAGGTTGATGTCGTGGGTCATGGCGCGGCCGTGAATCTTGCCCGCGTCTACCTGGGTAAGGCGTAGCGTATCGAACCAGGTGTTATTCGCTAGTTGAACGCCGGCTTGCTGTAGGCCAGTAGCCAACACAGTAGTCAGGCGGTGAACGCGACCAGCAATTTTGCGTAGGCCTTCTGCGCCATGATATGTGGCGTAGAAACCGGCGATATTGGCTAGTAGCGCTTGTGCGGTACAGATATTCGACGTTGCTTTCTCACGGCGAATGTGCTGCTCGCGGGTTTGCATGGCCATGCGCAGCGCGGTTTTGCCACGGCTGTCTTTAGAGACGCCGATAATCCGCCCTGGGATCGAGCGCTTGAGTTTGTCGGAGGTGGCGAAGAACGCCGCATGTGGACCGCCAAAGCCCATGGGCACACCAAAGCGCTGCGAGTTACCTACGACAATATCCGCACCCATCGCGCCCGGCTCTTTCAGCAGCACCAGGCTAAGCAGGTCGGTGGCCACGCAGGTCATAATGCCGCGCTCTTGAGCCGCCTTTAGCATCGGGGCTAAGTCGCTGACGCTGCCGCTGGCAGAGGGGTACTGAACCAGAGCGCCAAACACATCGTGTTCGGCAAGGCTTTCGGCGGGGCCGGTGATCAGCTCAAAGCCAAAGAACTCGGCACGGGTTTTGACGACATCTAACGTTTGCGGAAAGAGGTCGTCAGCCACGAAGAACGCGTTCGACTTGCTCTTTTTATTGCCGCGCTTACACAGTGCCATGGCTTCTGCGGCGGCGGTGGCTTCATCCAGCAGGGAGGCGTTAGCAAGCTCCATGCCGGTTAAATCCATAATCACCTGCTGGAAGTTTAGCAATCCCTCCAGACGGCCCTGGGAAATTTCGGGCTGGTAAGGCGTGTAAGCGGTATACCAACCGGGATTTTCCAGCACGTTGCGCTGAATCACTGCGGGCATGTGGGTGTTGTAGTAACCCTGGCCAATATAGCTTTTGCTGACGCGGTTCTGGCGCGCTAACTGGCTCAAATATTCAAGGGCTTCCGCTTCACTGCGGGGGTCGTCAAGGGCAAGTTCGCGACCTAGGCGAATATCGCTAGGCACGGTTTGCTCAATCAGGTCTTCCATGCGCTGCATATTGAGCGCTTTTAACATGGTGGCGACATCATCGGGGCTGGGCCCGTTATGGCGTTTGATAAAAGCATCGTGGTCGGCCAGTTCGGCCAAACGGCGTGATTCAAAAGGCATGGGGGAGATTCCGGACGTAATGAGAAAACCGTGCAGAGGCGATAATAAAGCGCCTGCCGCAGGGGCAGGCGCTTTGGCTACATGACTTAGGCGTCGGCGCTCAGCGTCGCTTGATACGCATCGGCGTCTAAGAGACCTTCAAAGGCTTGGTCGGTAACACGCACTTTCATAATCCAGCCGCCTTCATAGGGGGCGTCGTTCACCGTTTCGGGAGCGTCTTCGAGGGCTTCGTTCACTTCAATTACTTCGCCATTGACCGGCGAGTAAAGGTCAGAGGCCGCTTTCACGGATTCAATGACGCCAAACTCTTTCCCTTTGCTTAGGGATTGGCCAACTTCGGGCAGTTCAACAAATACCACATCGCCTAGCGCTTCTTGCGCGTGGTCGGTGATGCCGATGGTGACGGTGCCATCTTGATGATCAAGCACCCATTCATGGCTGGCAGCGTAACGAAGATTGGCAGGAAGATTGCTCATAGTGATTCCCCTATAAAATCAGTGGACAGAACGAAAGCATACTAGCGCTTGTCGTTCGCCTTGGCGACTGTGGCCAGCTCTCAGTGAGCGTAAGTGGGTATATGGTACCGTGTTTCTTATCGGAAACAAATTTCTTCATTGCCTCCAAAAGGCTAAAAATGGATGCTCTTTTTCTGTTGTTTCAGTGCGCCAGCCAGTTTCAAAAAGAGCAGCTTTCTCTATCAGCAGGCGACATTGGCATGGAAGC
The DNA here is from genome assembly GCF_001596805.1 of Halomonas sp. KX33721. Lineage (NCBI taxonomy): Bacteria > Pseudomonadati > Pseudomonadota > Gammaproteobacteria > Oceanospirillales > Halomonadaceae > Halomonas > Halomonas sp. KX33721. The sequence goes on from NZ_LVIA01000020.1 coordinate 169,991, forward strand.
GCACTAAGAAAATGGTGTAAAACATACCCATCATCCGTTTTTCCAGCGTTAATTAAGCGCTATGGTGGGAATGCTTGGTGATTCCATCTGCTATCGGATGGAGCGGGTGAACAACCTAACCTTCATAACAAATGCATTAATCAATTGGGTAAGGAGAGTCGTGTGGAAACGTTAACAAGCCTATTAGAGGCCATTAACGGAGTGGTGTGGGGCCCGTTAATGCTGATCCTGCTATTGGGGGTGGGTATCTACCTGCAGATTGGCTTGAAACTGATGCCGATACGTAAACTCGGCATGGGTTTCAAGCTAATGTGGCAAGGCCGCGATGCCAAGCCATCCGATAAAACCTCTGCAAAACCCAGCGATGAGGGGGAAATTTCTCCCTTTAACGCGTTGATGACAGCACTGTCTGCTACGATTGGTACCGGTAATATTGCCGGTGTGGCAACGGCCATCGCATTAGGTGGCCCAGGTGCTGTGTTCTGGATGTGGATTACCGCACTGGTGGGTATGGCGACCAAGTTTGCCGAGGCAGTGCTGGCAGTACGCTACCGGGAAACCGATAGCACCGGCTATCACGTGGGTGGGCCGATGTTCTACATCAAAAATGGCCTGGGCCGTAAGTGGCTGTGGCTGGGCGGTCTGTTCTCGTTCTTTGGCGCGGTGGCGGCCTTCGGGATTGGAAATACCGTACAGTCTAACTCCGTGGCTGACGCCATGGATGCCACCTTTGGTGTTCCTCACTGGTTAACCGGCGTTATCATCATGGTACTCGCCGGTGCAGTGATATTGGGTGGCATCAAGCGCATTGCCAAGGTGGCTGGTAAGCTGGTACCGGTGATGGGCATTGCTTATGTGTTTGCGGGCTTGCTGGTGCTGATCGTTAATGCGGGCCAAATCGGTGACGCCTTTGGGCTGATCTTCTACTACGCCTTCAACCCCATGGCAGCAGCCGGTGGCTTTGCCGGTGCTGCGGTAATGGCCGCCATCCGCTTTGGCGTGGCGCGGGGTATTTTCTCCAATGAGGCAGGTCTAGGCAGTGCACCGATTGCTCACGCTGCTGCGCAAACGAAAAACCCGATTCGTCAGGGCTTGATTGCCATGCTGGGTACGTTCATTGATACCATCATCGTGTGCACCATCACGGCGCTGGTGATCTTGACCTCTACCGTGTGGATGGAAGGCGAAGCGGGCGCTTCGCTCACCGCGCTCTCCTTTGATGCGGCGCTGCCTGGTTTTGGTAATCAGATCGTGGCCATTGCGCTAGCAATCTTTGCTTTTACCACCATTCTTGGCTGGTCGTTTTACGGTGAGAAATGCTGCCAGTTCCTGTTCGGTACGCGCTCTATTATGCTGTACCGAGTGCTGTTCGTACTGGCTATTCCGCTGGGTGCAGTTGCGCAATTGGGCTTTATCTGGCTGATGGCAGACACCTTCAACGCGATGATGGCGATTCCTAACCTCATTGCCCTGGCGCTGCTGTCTCCGGTTGTCTTTAAGCTCACTCGGGATTATTTCGCTGGTAAGGACGTGCTGCCGGGTGAAGCCCTGGATCATGATAAATAAGGCCTGCCTGTAAGCAGGTAATGCAATGTAATAGAGCCGGGAAGCCTAGTAAGGCTTCCCGTTTCTCTTTTTTGACAGAGGAAATGCCATGACTGATCTGAAACACACGCCACTTCATGCGCTTCACACGCAGCTAGGGGCCAAGATGGTGCCTTTTGCCGGGTACGATATGCCGGTGCAATACCCGCTGGGTGTTAAAAAAGAGCATGAGCATACCCGCGAGCGGTGTGGCTTGTTCGATGTATCGCATATGGGACAGATTCTGGTCTCCGGAGAAAAGGTCGCTGAAGCGCTGGAAAGTCTTATCCCAGCGGACTTGGTAGGCTTGCAAAAAGGCCAGCAGCGTTATGGCCTTTTTACCAGCACCGATGGCGGTATTATTGATGATTTGATGGTGGTGAATGCTGGCGATCACTTCTATCTGGTGGTGAACGCGGCATGCAAAGACCAAGATATTGCCCATTTGCGTGCTAATCTTGGTAACACTCATCAAATCGATGTGCTTGATCGCGGTCTGCTGGCGCTTCAAGGGCCACAGGCCCGCGATGTGATGCAGCGGCTCTGCCCGCCAGCCTGTGAGCTAACGTTTATGCAACATGGTCGTTACACGCTGGCAGGATGTGACGTGTGGATCAGCCGCAGTGGTTATACCGGCGAAGATGGCTTTGAAATCTCTGTCGCGGCTGACGAGTGTCAGGCGCTTGCCGAAGCGCTGCTGGCCGAGCCTGAAGTAGAAGCGATTGGCTTGGGCGCGCGTGATTCACTGCGCTTAGAAGCGGGCTTGTGCCTATATGGTCACGATATGGATATGCAAACCACGCCTGTCGAGGCCGGCTTGATCTGGGCCATTGGCAAGCCGCGTCGCCATGGCGGCGAGCGAGCAGCGGGTTTCCCCGGAGCCGATGTGATTTTGCACCAAGTGGATACCAAAGATCATACCCGCAAGCGGGTTGGGCTGGTAGCAGAAGGGCGCGCGCCGGTGCGAGAAGGCAGTCTGCTGGTAGATGAAGCGGGCAATGAAATTGGCGTAGTGACTTCCGGAGGTTTTGGGCCAAGCGTCGGTAAACCTATTGCCATGGGGTACCTCGCCCGTGAGTGGGAAGCGCCCGGTACTACCGTCTACGCGTTAGTACGCGGCAAGCAGCTACCCATGAGCGTTTCCGCGATGCCATTTGTGGCCCCTGGTTACTATCGCGGTTAATTAGCGAGCGCAGTTAATTCAAAAAAGATGCAAAAGCCCCTCGCGGGGCTTTTGCATGCGGAATATGCTTACCTTAGCACCTGTCGTGGGTCGATGGGTTTTCCCCCCTGACGTAAGTCAAACAGCAGATCATAACGCTGTGTCGCGTTACTTTGTCCTACATCACACAGCTCATCACCTGTACTCACCTGGTCCCCTACGCGGACGAGAATCCGCTCGCAGAGCGCGTAAACGGTTTGCAAGTTATCGGCATGGTGCACAATCACGACATCGCCGAGCTGTCGCATGCTATCTGCAAAGCGTACTTCACCAGGAGCAACGGCCCTAGCACGAGCGCCTGCCTGAGTTGCCAACAACATGGGCTGTAGTGTGCCGCGGCTGTCGGCACCAAACTGACGAACCACACGATAATCCTCTAAAGGCCACGGCCATCGGCGTGCCGAAGCTGGCAAACTAGCGCTTGGCGCAGGGGCAGGCGTTGGTGCATTACGGTTATTGGCGCTACTAGCGGCTGAACTACTGCTTGATGATGCCGTTCGAGCGGTACTGCTAAGCGGTACGCTAATGATTTGCCCGACACGCAATGCCGTGGGGGAAGTGCCTTGGTTAGCACTCTGGATTCGTCCCGTTGTGGTGTTAAAGTGCCTGGCAATACCTGAGAAGGTATCACCGGGCCGGATTTGATAGCGATAAGGGCCGCCAGAAGGCGCTCGCTCCTGCTGGGTTGGGATCAATAGGCGCTGACCAACGGCTAAACGGCGAGAGTCAACCCCCGGGTTGAAGCGCTCTAGCCGTTCAAGTGGTACGTTAGCCCGTGCCGCGAGCTGCCCTAGCGTATCCCCACGTCTAACCTCTACCCAGTTGCCGCCAATAGCGCTGGCGCTGCTAGCGGCGGGCACCCGCTGGCTAGAGGAGGGGGCAGAGCTGGCGCAGCCAGTTAGCACGCTGGCCAATACAAAAATGGTGAGCCAGTGGCTTAGTCGTGGTCGCTGAGGCGATCTAGCAAGGTATCTTTTTCCTGCCAGAGTGAGTTGATCCATGCGTGGAAGCGTTCCTTATGCTGCGGTTCGTCATGGTAGTTGGCAGTTTGCATCCATTCAGGAATGGCTAGCTGCCGGGCTTCAAGCGTAATGGGGGCTTCTTTACCACATAAAAAACCCATAAACGTGGGTGATGGGTTGGTATAGCTAATAGTGACGTCAAGAATACCATCCAACTGATCCCCCAGCAGGCTAAGTACTTGGGCAATTCCTCCTGCTTTAGGGCGAAGCAGATGCTGGAATGGACTTTGCTGCGTCTCGCGTTTGGCGACGGTAAAGCGGGTTCCCTCGACAAAATTAAAAATAGCGATAGGGGCATGGCGAGCTTGGTGGCACATGCGCTCAGTGGATTCCCGGTCAACTGTGGCTAGCTTGGGGTTATTGGCGATCTGCTCACGGCTAAAGCGACGCATAAAGGGAAACTCAAGCGCCCAGAAGGCGAGACCAACAATCGGGATCCAGATAAGTTGGTGTTTGAGAAAAAAAGCGCGGCATAGGAATGCGTCGGTGCAGTGCCATAAGCAGAATAAAGATATCGGTCCAACTGCGATGGTTGGAGATTACCAGCCACCACTGCTCAGGGCTTAATGTATCTGGCACGTTGATCGAGACATTAGGTTTTAACCAGTGCCGCATCCACCACAAATTGACGCCAATCCAGTTTAGTGCGACGGCACATAGCCCTTTAAGCAGCCACTCTTTTTGCCGCCGCCCAGGGACGATGACTTTGAGCAGCGTCAGAATAATCAGGGGGACACCCCAAACCAGCGTGTTCAACGTCAGCAGCAAGATGCTAACGCCCCCTTTAATAATTGGCATACCACAATCCTCACAGCTATTCGTCTGCGTGCTAAAGGCCTTTTAATCACGCGCTTAGCGATAAATGCTAATAGATCAGCGCCACGCTGCCCAGCATAACCGTATCAAAGCGTTATACGTCAATGGGTAGGGAGGGTGCTTTAACACTCGCAAGCAACACGCTACGCAGCGCATGCGCCGCCACGGAAAGTTCTTCCTGGGTCAGGATCCCCACGCGGCAAGCGATGCTTGGCTCGACAAGTGGTACGCAGCGCGCACCCAGCTCATGCATTTGCTGAATGCACATGGAGGGCACAGCGCTGACCCCTAGGCCTTCCGCGACCATTCGTCCGACGCTAGAGAGCTGGTGGCTTTCAAAGGCGACAGGGAGGTCTATATGGCGCTTTTCAAGCTCTTGCTCCAGTAAACGCCGTACCATGGAGGGGCGTTGTAGCGTGATAAAGTCATTCTCAAGCAGCTGCGTCCAGGGCAGTGTGTCGCGGTGAGCCAGGGGCGAGGTGGGAGGAACCACGGCGACAAACTGATCTTCAAACAAAGGTGTAAAACTTAAGCTTCCCTGGCCCTCCGGCGAGAAGGCAATGCCAATCTCTACCTGTCGGGAGCGCACCATATCCGTGACTTCTTCATTGATCACATCGTGCACCGTAACGTTGATTTTGGGGTACTGTTGCCGAAACTTAACCAGTGCACTGGGTAATAGATTGCAGGCAAAAGACGGCATGGCCGCAACGCTGAGTCGCCCTAGCTGTAACGTAAACCGCTGGCGCAGGCGTTCCTCTGTGTTATCCCACTGCGCCAGCAGATGTTTGGCAAGCGGGAGCAGCGACTCCCCCTCTGGGGTTAGTCGCACGCTGCGGGTGCTACGGATAAGCAGTTTGCCGCCTAGCGAATCTTCTAACCCTTTGATGGCAAGGCTTAGGGCGGGCTGTGAAAGGTGCAGGCGCTCACATGCCTGGGTAAAGCTTAGGGTCTGTGCCACGGCTAAAAATGCACGAAGCTGCTTGACGGTCATGGTGTCTCTTTATAAGTTATTAAAATAAATTGATAAGAAAAACAAACTTAACAAATATATCATCTAGGACAACACTGGCAATACTGTTCTGATCGTCATACTCACTATGTATGGCGCGACATTCCAACAAACGCTTCTTGCACACTATTCTCGACAAACGTTCTCAACACCGATACGTACTCAACAACAATGTGAGGCATAACAATGGCAGGATTCGACAAGCGTGTAGCTTCTTACGAAGAAGCAATGGAAGGCATTGAAAGCGGCATGACCGTCCTCGCAGGTGGCTTTGGTCTGTGTGGTATTCCAGAAAATCTGATCGCAGAAATCAAACGTCGTGGTGTGAAAGACCTTACTGTTGTCTCTAACAACTGTGGCGTCGATGGTTTTGGCTTAGGCCTTCTGCTCGAAGATCGGCAAATAAGCAAAATCTTCGCCTCCTACGTAGGCGAAAACGCGCTGTTTGAGCAGCAAATGCTGAATAATGAAATTGAGGTGGTACTGACCCCTCAAGGAACGCTGGCAGAAAAAATGCGTGCTGGCGGAGCGGGCATCCCCGCCTTCTACACGGCTACTGGTTATGGCACCCCGATTGCAGAAGGCAAAGAAGAGCGTGTGTTCGATGGCCGCCACTATATTTTAGAAGAAGCCATTAAAGGCGATTTTGCGATTGTGAAAGGCTGGAAAGCCGACCGCTATGGCAACGTGATGTATCGCCATACTGCACAGAACTTTAACCCCATGGCCGCCACGGCAGGCAAGATCACCGTTGTAGAAGTTGAGGAGATTGTTGAACCAGGCGAACTGGAGCCAAGCCAGATTCATACGCCGGGTATCTACGTGGATCGTATTATTCAAAGCACATTCGAGAAGCGTATTGAGAAGCGCACGGTGCGCAGCTAAGCGCAACAACGCCAACAATCAACTAACCGCTAAGACAAGAGGTGGCACCATGGCTTTAACTCGCGAACAGATGGCACAGCGCGTTGCCCGTGAACTGCAGGATGGTTTTTACGTCAATTTAGGCATTGGTATTCCTACCCTGGTAGCTAACTATATCCCAGATGGTATAGATGTCATGCTCCAGTCTGAAAACGGCTTGCTGGGCATGGGGCGCTTTCCCACTGAGGAAGAAGTGGACCCCGATATGATTAACGCGGGCAAGCAGACTGTTACCGCGCGTCCTGGCGCTGCCATTTTCTCATCCGCTGAGTCGTTCGCTATGATTCGTGGCGGACATGTGGACTTAACCGTACTGGGGGCGTTCGAGGTTGATCAGGAGGGCAACATCGCTTCTTGGATGGTCCCCGGTAAGCTCATCAAAGGTATGGGTGGGGCGATGGACCTTGTGGCTGGCGCAGAAAATATTATTTGCACCATGACCCATGCATCCAAACACGGTGAATCCAAATTGCTGGAAAAATGTAACTTGCCGCTCACAGGCGCCGGGTGCATCAATCGAGTGCTAACGGATCTGGCTTACCTGGAAATTAAAGACGGTGCCTTCATCCTTAAAGAGCGCGCGCCCGGCGTTAGCGTTGAGGAAATTGTCGAGAAAACTGCAGGCAAGCTGATCGTTCCTGACCACGTTCCAGAAATGACCTTCGACGAGTAACACTGAAAGCGAGCATGGTGAAATGGCGTGGGCCTTGGCTCACGCCATGCTTAGCTGTTTTTGGGTGAGTGCCAAGCCTCCCAAGTAATCCGGTAACAGTCAAAGCCTGAGTTAAGCGTCACCAGCGTTAAATATTCAGCAGTGGTGCTAAGAGGCCATTAATTGCTTATCACGGACAAACTGGTCGAATTCGGTAAAGCCGCCAATGTGCTGCTGGTCGACAAAGATTTGCGGTACGGTATGAATGGGTTTGCCCGCAGTTTTGGCGATATCTTCCTTGGTAACGCCTTCTGAGGGCATGTCTACATAGCGGTAGCCATCAATTTTGCCGTTGCTCTCGAGGTGTTCGGCAAGATGCTTGGCACGTACACAGAATGGGCACGACATGCGCCCAAAAATGACCACAAACATGGCAACAACTCCTTTACGATACAGAATGCTTGGATTAGGAATCAGCGCCCATTGTGGCGTAGGGCACAGGTTTTCGCCAATAGCACCACACTACGTGCCCTATAAAGCCGCACAATGAGCAATGGAACAGTAGGAGAAGCCATGCAAACCCTGGCTCCGCATGAATATGGTTATTTAGCTGAGCTTGCTAAGTGCTACCGCGATGAGCACTTAGCAGGACTTAAGCAGCAGGCGCACTTCAATCCGCGATTAGGCGTTGATGCGCTCTGTTTTCAGCATATTGAGTCGCGCATTAGCGGCGCCAGCGTGATGGCTGGCGCTTTAATTACGCCTTGTGAGCTATGGCTTGTCGCGCTGCCAGAGCAGTCTGCTTTACAAGCGCCGCTTGAGTCACAGTGTGCGTTAACGCTTCCTTCAGGCCGTTACTCACTGCAACTAGAGCGTTTGCCCGCGGGTATCGAGCTTTATAAGCGAAAAATCTTAGAAGATTTAAGCGATCTTGAAACGCTTCAAGAGACAGCACGATTAGCACAGCGCATGATGGAACAGCTAATGACCCCGAACGCTGTACCGCAAGGGTAGAGTAGGCAGAAGCTACCGGCGACTCCTATACTCATGAGCGTTTATACATTCATTACCGTGCAGTTAATAAAAGGACGTCTGAATGTCATCCCAAAAAGCTTCAACCCCTCGGGTTGCCGTGGTGACTGGTACCAGCAGTGGTATCGGTGAAGCCGTTGTTAAACACTTTTGCGAGCAGGGCCACCAAGTCCTGGCCGTCGATTTTAATCCTGCTGGAAAAGAGATTGCAGAAGCGGCAGGCGCGGCGTTTTACCAAGCGGATCTCACCGACGCAGATGCATGCCGTGGTGCAATTGCTGAGGCAGTGAAACGCTTTGGTGGCGTGGATATTTTGGTGAATAATGCCGGAATTCAGCATGTCGCTTCTATCGAGACTTTTCCCGAAGAGAAGTGGCGGCAAATTATCGACCTGATGCTGACCGCGCCATTCCTTCTCACCCAGGCCGCTTGGCCTTATATGCGTGAAAAGGGCTGGGGGCGAGTGGTAAATATTGCCTCAATCCATGCGCAGGTGGCATCGCCGGGTAAGGCGGCGTATATTAGCGCCAAACACGGCATGATTGGGTTAACCAAAACCGCTGCGCTGGAAGGCGGCGAACAGGGCATTACCGCCAATGCGATTTGCCCTGCGTATGTTAAAACCCCGTTAGTAGATAACCAGATTGCCGATCAGGCCAAGCTGCATGGTATGGATGAGCAAGAGGTGATCGAGAAAATCATGCTCAAAAACGCCGCGATTAAGCGCTTAATCGACCCCTCCGAAGTTGCTCAGTTGGTCGCTTACCTGACGTCAGATGCGGCGGGCGCAGTCACTGGCGCTAGCTGGAATATTGATCTCGGCTGGACAGCACACTAACCCAACCCCCCCCCGCCTGTTACGATAGCCAGTGGAGCTTGATAACGGGCGGGCTCAGCGGCGAACCGGGCGTTTTTGCAACTTGCGCTGTAGTGTGCGGCGGTGCATGCCTAGCGCCCGGGCCGTGGCGGAAATATTGCCATCATGCTCTTGCAGCACTTTTTGGATATGCTCCCAGGTAATCCGGTTGATGGAAGGGGGATTATCCGCCAGCTCGATATTGGGGTCAGCGTCAGGGTGTTCAAAGGCCGCCATCACATCGTCGGCATCTGCCGGTTTACACAGGTAGTTGATCGCGCCAAGTTTGATAGCTTCTACCGCCGTAGCAATGCTGGAGTAGCCCGTGAGCACAACGATGCGACAGCTTGGTACTGCGGAGAGCAGTTCAGGCAGCAGCTTAAGGCCAGAGCTATGCTCCAGCTTTAAATCAAGCGTGGCCATGGTAGGCATAAACTGTGCCGCGATATTCAGCGCTTGGTCGGCGTCGTGAGCGACCATCACTTCAAAGCCGCGGCGGGTCAGTGCGCGGCTTAGTACGTGGCAAAACATTTCATCGTCATCGACAATCAGCAGACGTTGCTCTTGGTTCTGCATAGTACCCTCATTTGTCTAAATAGCTGCCGTCTCACCCTAGGTTGGTGCTGAGCAACGCGGCAGGGTGACCTCGGTCAGCGTTCCACCTTCTGGATGGTTATAAAGGCTAACGCCGCCGCCGAAGCGGTTAATCGTGGCGTGGGTGAGAAATAGGCCAATACCCATGCCTTTGCTTTTAGTGGAGACAAAGGTATCGCCTAGCTGATCCGCAATTGACATCGCCACGCCTGGGCCGTGATCACGAATATCAATCACCACCTCCTCGTCTTGCCAATCCAGGCGAATAGCAATGTGCTCGGGGTTGGCATCGGCGGCGTTATTCAACAAGTTAGTCAGTGCTTGGTCTAAGGTGGCATCAACTGCCAGCCAGGGCCTGCCGCGGCGTTCAGCGACTTCAAAACGATGGCTAACATCGGGCCGAATGACGAGCCAGCGCTGTACCACGCCTGCCAGCCATACTTCCGCATCGAGTATTTCAGGTTCGGCCATACGCCGACGGTCAGCATTGCTGACCAAGTGCTGCAGGCGCGATTTACAGATATCCACCTGCTGGCGCAGCAGCGCAATGTCTTGCCCTAGTGAGCTCTCTTGCTCCGCGTCCGCCTGCATCTCTTTCAATAGCACGGCCATCGTAGAAAGCGGCGTTCCCAGTTCATGAGCAGTACCCGCTGCTTGGGTGGCCACGGCGAGCACTTGCTCGTTGCGTAGCGCAGCCTCCCGGGTGCGGGAAAGCGCTTTATCCCGGCTGCGCAGGGCGTGGGCCATTTTATAAATAAAGAAGGTGACTAGGCCGGCAGAAAGTCCGAAGTTCAGCCACATTCCTAGGATATGTAGACTTAACGGGCCATCGCTACTGATATGTCCTAGCTGCGGTATCGGGTGGTAGTAAAACATCAGGAAGCTGTAGCCCGCCATGGCGCAGGCGGCGATGATCCACGCGTGGCGCCAAGGTAGGGTGGCTGCGGCAATAGTCACCGGCACCAAGTAGTAAGTGATAAACGGGTTGGTGGAGCCCCCTGAAAAGTAAAACAGCAGCGTGAGCCCTGCGATGTCGGCGAGTAAATGCGATAAATACTCGCCATGGCTAACGGCTCTAGGCCTACCCAGCCGCCACCACGTGGCAATGTTCAACATGCCCATGGCAATGACTACGCTGACCACGGCTGTGACGGGCAATTTAAACGCTAGTAGTTCGATGCCTACAATAATGGCCATCAAAAACCCCGTCCAGGTGATCCCCCGAACGATGGTGAGCCGTACCAGATTGCGGTTAGGCGTAGAGAGCGGCAAGGGCAGAGCAGTAGGCATGAGGCGGCTTATTTACTTGATGTTTTGACGCTATGGATAACGAACTTAATAAATAGGGTCATGACAAACGTCATCCAACCCGCAGAGGCTAACAGGTTAAACAGCAGCATCTTCGGAGGGAGCCAGGCCGAGCCGAGCAACGCTTCCAACATAATGTGGAAAAACATCGCCAGTAGCAGCGGGAGCGCCAGCGTGTGAATCCACATGTCAGTGCGGCGCTTACGAATGTGGTAACGGCGCAGTAAATAGCGCATAGGTCGATGTGCCCAGCTAAACAGGACCAGCGTTGCCACCACAAATAGCATCGCCAGAGTAGGTTCGGTGCTTTGACGGTGCATTGATATAGAAATCGACCATGCGAGCCCCAGCCACGCCAATCCCTCGATGCTGGCGATAAAATCCGCATAGCGTCGTACGTTCTGCATAAACAACTGAATCCTTGATCTTACAGCGTGCCGCCATGATACGACACTTGCGCTTATCTGTGGGGGTGACGCGCAGATTTATCCTATCGCCGTATTGAGTATACTGTGGCAGCTCTCTGAACTCCCTTACCCAAGATCAGAATAGGATTTGCCGTGGACGCTATTACCATTACCCGCCCCGATGATTGGCACCTGCATTTACGTGATGACGAGGCGTTAAACGCCGTGGTGGGGCATACTGCTGCGCAAATGGGGCGCGCTATTATTATGCCTAACCTGAAACCGCCGGTGACGACGACAGAGCAGGCAATAGCATATCGCGAGCGAATCCTGGCAGCGCTACCAGAGGGCAGTGCGTTTGAGCCTTTGATGGTGCTTTATCTGACGGATACGACGCCACCTGAAGAAATTGAGCGCGCGGTAAAAAGCGGTATTGTTAAAGCCGTGAAGCTCTATCCAGCAGGGGCGACGACCAATTCTGCGTCAGGTGTGACGGATATTGCTCACTGTGACGCCACGATTGCTATGATGGCCAAGCTAGGCATGCCGTTATTGGTGCATGGAGAAGTCACTGATCACGAGATCGATATTTTCGATCGGGAAGCGATGTTTATTGAGCGGGTGATGAAACCACTGCTGGCGCGTCACCCTAGTTTGAAAGTGGTATTCGAGCACATTACCACTCAGCAGGCCGCTGAGTTTGTGGCCAGCGCCTCCGATAACGTAGCGGCGACTATCACCGCTCACCATTTGCTGTTCAATCGCAACAAAATGTTAGCGGGCGGCATTCGTCCTCACTACTACTGCTTGCCTATTCTCAAGCGTGAACAGCATCGCCAAGCCCTGCTGAAAGCGGCGACCAGCGGTAGCCCGAAATTCTTTTTAGGCACGGATAGCGCACCCCACGCGAAAGGCGATAAGGAGTCGAGCTGCGGCTGTGCTGGTGCCTATACCGCTCCCGCTGCCATCGAGCTATACGCGACGGCGTTCGAAGAGATGCAGGCGCTGGATAAGCTAGAAGCGTTTGCTAGCCTGAACGGCCCACGCTTCTACGGCTTGGCGCCGAATACGGATACGGTAACCCTTGAGCGCCGTCAATGGGTATTGCCCGAGAGTTACCCCTACGCATCGGGACAAACCATTGTGCCGCTGCTGGCAGGTGAAACACTGCAATGGGCGATGAAAAAGTAATGCGCTGTATAAGTCTCAACGAAAACGGAGCCATTAAGGCTCCGTTTTCGTTAGCGCAGTTAGGCGATGACACTTACTTAGTTTCGCCCAGGGCGATGAGCATCTGATCCACCATCCGTGATGAGTGGTCGGCGGCAATATCGAGGAACTGCTCGAAAGAGAGGTGGTTGTCGCCACTGCCAGGGATGTCAGAGAGGGCGCGAATGACGACAAACGGGCAGCCATAGAGGTAGCAAGTTTGGGCAATCGCAGCGCCCTCCATTTCCACTGCGAGCATGGTGGGAAATTGGGCGCGTGTGGTGGCTACCCGCTCGGGGTCGGCCATAAAAGCATCGCCAGTGGCAATCATCCCTTCGCGTACGTTTACCTCGCCAAGTGCTGCAATCGCGCCGCGAGCGATGTCGCGCAAGCGGCTATCTGCATGATAGGCAGCCGGCATGCCTGGTACTTGGCCTAGCTCATAGCCAAATACCACTGCATCGACATCGTGGTGGCGAACTTCATCGGAAATGATAACGTCGCCAATGGCTAAGTCGGTGGCAAACCCGCCAGCTGAGCCAGTATTGATGATCGCATCCGGCTGATGGCGCTCTAATAAAATCGCCGTGCCAACCGCCGCGTTCACTTTTCCAATACCCGATTGCAGAATGATTACTTCCAAGCCGTGGCGCGTACCGGTATGAAATACAAATCCGGCGTGCTCGTAGCGCTCGGCGTTATCAAGCTGCCCCGCTAAAATATTCACTTCCTGCGCCATTGCGCCAATAATTCCAATCCGTTGCACTGTCGCATTCTCCGTCGTAATTCGTGAGGTTTAATTGTTGAAACGCTCAGTGCTTAATGCTGCTGATCGTGTCGTTCGGCGGCTTCAAGAGTGTTTTCCAGCAACGTGGCAACGGTCATGGGACCAACGCCACCCGGTACGGGAGTGATATAGCTGGCGCGCTCTGCAGCTGCAGCAAAGTCGACGTCACCGACGAGGGTGCCGTCATTTTGACGGTTAATGCCGACATCAATCACCACGGCGCCTGGTTTGATCCATTCGCCCTTCACAATGCCGGGCTTACCGACGGCAACAACGACTAAATCTGCACGGCTGACATGGCCGGCTAAATCCTGGGTGAAACGGTGGCATATCGTAGTGGTGCAGCCTGCCAGCATTAGCTCAAGTGCCATCGGGCGTCCAACGATGTTAGAAGCTCCCACAATGGTGGCGTCCATGCCGCGTACCGCGATACCGCTTTGCGCCAGCATGGTCATAATGCCTTTTGGCGTACAGGGGCGTAGTGAAGGTAAGCGCTGGGCCAGGCGGCCAAGGTTATAAGGGTGAAAACCATCGACATCTTTGTCAGGGCGGATGCGTTCCAGAATTGGCCGAGCGTCGAGGTGGGCGGGCAGGGGGAGCTGAACCAGAATGCCATCCACAGTTGCGTCGTTATTCAACTCATCGACCAATGCCTCTAACGCTTCCTGGGTGGTGTCCGCTGGCAGGGCATGTTGAAAAGAGAGAATGCCAGCCTGCTCACATGCGCGATGTTTATTGCTTACGTACACATGAGAGGCTGGATCTTCGCCGACCACAACAACGGCTAGTCCGGGTGCACGAGCGCCAGCTTGCTGACGTGCGGTAATTTTCTCGGCAACGCGTTGACGGACATTAGCGGCGATGGCTTTACCATCGATGAGTTGGGCGGTCATGTAATGAGATCCCTATGAAGGTTGAAAAGCAAAGCAAACTGACAAGCGCTGGTGGTAGAACGCGCTTTTAAGGGGGCAATTTTCGCATGGTAGCGCGGCAAGGCAAAGCGCCTATCGAATCAATCACTTTAAGTGTTGACTTTAAAATTAGAAATAGTAATATATGCCTCGCTTGAGACGGGACACGCAGCAACGTCTAAGGTAAGAAATCGGGATGTAGCGCAGTCTGGTAGCGCGCCTGCTTTGGGAGCAGGATGTCGGGGGTTCGAATCCCTCCATCCCGACCACGTACCTAGCACGGAAGGTGTTAATCTGCTTCTCCAAACTTTGGTTGTGGTCAAGTGCTCATCAGTATTCACTCTGGATACACTATGTGCGCCCATAGCTCAACCGGATAGAGCAACGGCCTTCTAAGCCGTAGGTTGCGGGTTCGAGTCCTGCTGGGCGTGCCAATCAAATACTTTTCAGTGTTTGTTCTCCAGTTGGGTATTCTCAAGTTTGCTTTTTGTCAGTGGTGGATGTAGCTCAGTGGTAGAGCCCCGGATTGTGGCTCCGGTGGTCGTGGGTTCGATCCCCATCATCCACCCCATTGACAAGGCAGCATTAAAAGTTTCAGGTTCTGGTGGATGTAGCTCAGTGGTAGAGCCCCGGATTGTGGCTCCGGTGGTCGTGGGTTCGATCCCCATCATCCACCCCATTAACCTGTAATTTACTCTCTTATATCTCCTCTTCTTTTACAAAGCTCTCCAGCGTCTCTGCTAGTTAAATAAGCATTTCTTTTTGGCTTTTTTAGCCATTGTCTGTTTTATACCCCTCTATCGCGGCATCACTTTAATCTGGTTACCTGCTGTAGCGGTAATAGGCTCCGGTTTGCCCAGCAAATACCCCTGTGCATAGTCAATTCCTAATGAGCGCAGCTTGTCCAGCGTTGCTTGATTCTCTACGTATTCGGCAACTGTATCGATATTGAGCGCTTTGCCAACGGCGTGAATCGCCTCTACCATGGCGCTATCAATCGGATCGTGGTGGATATTGCGGATAAAATTGCCATCAATCTTCAAATAGTCGACTGATAGCTGTTTTAAGTAGCTGAAAGAGGAGAGTCCGGTGCCAAAGTCGTCCAGCGCGAATCGGCAGCCGAGTGCTTTCAGCGCTTGAATCAGTTCGCCCACCTTTGAAAGCTGCGCAATGGCTGCACTTTCAGTAATTTCAAAACATAAGGTGCCTTCAGGTAACCCGGCGCGACGTACCTGCTGTACCAACTCCTGACAAAAATCGCTGTCTGATAGCGAATCCCCAGATAAATTAATACCCCAGTGGCCTATGGTATGGTTCTCCGCGCAGCGATAACGGTCCCCCAACCACGCTAATGTGTTGCGAACCACCCAGCGATCAATTCTCACCATAAAGTGATAGCGTTCGGCGGCGGGTAGAAAACTGCCGGGTGTAATGAGTATGCCGTTCTCCTCCAAACGCAGTAAAATTTCCCGATAGCCCGGCCCGTTGCCGCATACGGCGCTAATCGGTTGCGCGTAAAGTCGAAAGGCGTCGTTATCTAGGGCATTTTGTAGCCGCTGAACCCACTGCAGTTCGCCGTGACGTTCTAGCAGCAGGTGGTCGTTAGGTTGATAGCAGTGAATGCGGTTGCGACCAGCCTCTTTGGCGGTGTAGCACGCACGTGATATTGCCGCTGGCGTCGCAGGTAATAACGCCGTCGCCAATGGAAGCCAGCGTGGTACGGGCTGACGAAAACCAGCGCAGCTGCCCACAGTACCCAAAGCATATCGATGAGTGTTGTATCAAAGCTGTCGGTCATTGGCGTGATCCTTGTGCTGATCTGGTGCAAGGTGAACACTGACATGGTGCATTGTTAGGAAAGATGTCTTCTATTAATGCCGCGCTGTGGCTTCTGTCGCGGAAGGTTTCTGGGGTGTTAAACGCAGTGTTAACTGAGATTAAGCAAATGTTATGCCGTGCTTAGCAAAGTCATCCTTAATTAAGCTTTTTGCGTCATGAAAGACTAAAAAAATGTCTAAAAATAGTGTTTATAACTGTGCAAAAGCTGTTTGATTGGTGATATTTTTCAATATGTTACTTGTGTGATTAACAGCATATGGCTGGGCAAACAATAGAGCGAGAGGAGTGCATCATAATGGCGCGTCAAACGGTGGTTTTAGGAGCAGGCATGGTGGGTGTCAGTATTGCTTGGCAGCTGCAAAAGCGTGGCTATCAAGTAACGCTGGTGGATCGCCGCCAGCCTGGACGCGAAACCTCGTTTGGAAACGCGGGCATTATCCAGCGTGAAGCAGTTAGGCCTTATCCGTTTCCCCGTGATATGAAAACGATATTGAGTGTGCTTCCAAACCGTCGGGTCGATATCCGTTACCGGCCTGCCGGTATGGTCAATGCGGCCTCGCCACTGCTGAGTTACTGGCACCACTCTTCGTCACGGCTCTACAAAAAAATCGTGCCTGAGTACGCCTCGTTAATTCAGCTCTGTTTGGACGCCCACGCGCCGATGATTGAGGCCGCTGGTGCTGAGCATCTAGTGCGTAAGGAAGGGTGGCTTGAAATCTATCGCACGCCGGAAAAGCTCGCTAAGCGAGTTAAAGAGGCTGAAGAAGCCCGCGAGCTTTACGGCGTACAGTTCACCGTTCTTGATCGCGAAGCGCTGAGTGAGAAGGAGCCGCAACTAGGCAATAAAATCATCGGCGCTATTCACTGGCTAGACCCCTGGACAGTCGCTGACCCGGGTGGCTTAGTGGCTGCCTATGCGGCGTCGTTTGAAGCGATGGGCGGACAACTGGTACAAGCGGACATCACTGGTATCACTCAGCAAAATGATCGCTGGAAAGTGACGACCAGTGCGGAGTCGTTTGAGGCTGAACAAGTTGTCATGGCCCTTGGCCCCTGGGCTGGCCAATGGATGAAACCGCTGGGTTACCACTTCCCCACGTTTGTGAAACGTGGCTACCACATGCACTACGCGACACAGCCAACGGCCAAATTAAACTACTGGTTGATGGACGCCGAGATCGGTTATTTGCTGGCACCGATGAATGCTGGTGTGCGGCTGACGACGGGGGCAGAGCTAGACCGCCTTGAATCTCCCGCGGATGAAGAGCAGCTGGGCGCTGCCGAAAAAGTGGCGCGGACAATTTTCCCACTAGGTGAGCGAAAAGATAGCGCGGCGTGGAAAGGCGCACGGCCTTGCTTGCCAGATATGAAGCCCGTTATTGGCCCAGCGCCACGCCATCCTGGCCTGTGGCTAGCGTTTGGACATGGCCACCAAGGGTTCACCCTCGGTCCGGCGACAGGCCAGCTGCTGGCGGACATGATGGAAAACAAACCAACCGCCATTGATATGGCACCGTTTCGGGCAGACCGGTTTTAAATATGACGCCGCAGCCTGTTACATAATGAAAAAGTACAAACATGGCCTAGGAAGGCTGGGTTTGCTAGGCTGAATGAGTCACTCAATAGATTGAGGTGCAATAATGGATGTCGCCGCAAGTAATGCAGTTAGCACGGCACTGTATATGAACCAGGCGCAAACTGCTGAGCAGGCACAAATGCAACTGTTCAAGCAAGCACTGGATATGCAGTCCGAACAAATTACCGAGGTGCTCGCCTCTGCAGATACCGGGGCACAGCCTAGCTTGGCTCAAGAAGGTAGTGTAGGCACCCAGGTAAACACCTACGCTTAACCCTTCTGTTGCTAGAGACCCCAAACGCCGACCCTGTCGGCGTTTTTTATATCTATCGGCACGGCGCCCCGCATGTGATGGTATGCCGTTGAAGGCGAGTTGCGTTACCATAGGCACACACAACGCCGAAGGTTTGGCGCTACGTTTTAAGTCATCACGTTGTACCATCTTAGAGAACTCCATGTCTGACGCCCAATTAGCGCGCGAAGCTGAGCTACGCCGTACCTTTGCGATTATTTCGCACCCTGACGCCGGTAAAACCACAATCACAGAAAAGATGCTGCTGTTTGGAAATGCCATCCAGTTGGCGGGGTCTGTGAAAAGCAAACGTAATGATCGTCATGCTACGTCTGACTGGATGAAGATGGAGCAAGAGCGGGGCATCTCGGTGACCACGTCGGTGATGCAGTTCCCCTATGGTGGGCGTATCGTCAACCTACTGGATACGCCGGGGCACGAAGACTTCTCTGAAGACACCTACCGCACGCTGACGGCGGTTGATTCCGCGCTGATGGTCATCGACGGTGCGAAAGGCGTCGAGGATCGCACCATCAAACTGATGGAAGTGTGTCGTCTGCGCACTACGCCTATCCTCACGTTTATCAACAAAATGGACCGCGATATCCGCGATCCTATTGAAGTGATGGACGAAGTAGAAACGGTATTGAACATCCAATGTGCGCCCATGACATGGCCCATTGGCATGGGGCGTCACTTTAAAGGGGTTTACCATCTCTATAACGATGTTATTCATCTCTATACCCAGGGTCAGGGCAGTCGCATTCCTGATGACAAGCGTATTGAGGGGCTAGATAACCCAGAAGTTGACGCCGTGCTAGGTGAAGAGCAGGCGGAAGAGCTGCGTATGGAAGTAGACTTAGTACGGGGTGCTTCCCATGAGTTTGACTTGGAAGCCTATCGTCGTGGTGAGCTAACGCCGGTCTATTTTGGTACCGCTATGGGTAACTTCGGTGTGCGTGAAATGCTAGACGGCTTTGTCGAGCACGCGCCGGCTCCGCAGCCACGTGAAACTGATACGCGTGAAGTGACCGCCCACGATGATCGCTTCACTGGATTCGTATTTAAAATTCAGGCCAATATGGACCCGAATCACCGGGACCGTATCGCCTTCCTACGGGTGTGTTCCGGCAAGTACGAAAAGAACATGAAAATGCGCCATGTGCGCATTGGTAAAGACGTCAAAATCGCTGACGCCCTGACCTTTATGGCCTCAGACCGCTCTCAAGTGGAAGAGGCATGGCCGGGCGATATTATTGGCCTGCATAACCACGGCACTATTCAAATTGGTGATACGTTCACCGTGGGTGAAGATATGCGCTTTACCGGCATTCCTCACTTTGCGCCTGAACTTTTCAAGCGCGTGCGCCTGAAAGATCCGCTCAAGATGAAAGCGCTACAGAAAGGCCTGCAGCAGCTGTCGGAAGAGGGTGCCACCCAGGTCTTTATGCCGATGGATAACAACGACCTGATTCTAGGGGCGGTTGGTACGCTGCAGTTTGATGTTGTCGCTCACCGCTTGAAGGAAGAGTATAAGGTCGACTGTATTTATGAAGGCGTCAACGTGCAAACCGCCCGCTGGGTGTATTGCAACGATGCCAAAATGCTTGAAGAGTTTAAGCGCAAGGCCAGTACTAATCTCGCCATTGATGGCGGCGGTTACCTGACCTACATCGCGCCTACGCGGGTTAACCTGCAAATGACCCAGGAGCGCTGGCCGGATATTCGCTTCCAGTCTACCCGCGAGCATTAAACCCCTTAAAGAGGGCAATATGCTGATAGACGCCCACTGCCATTTGGATGTAGCGGGGTTCGATACGGATCGTGATGCCGTGATCGCCGCCGCCCAGGCAGTGGGCGTTTGCCGTTTTATTGTACCTGCCACGGTGCGTGCGCGTTGGCAAAACGTATTGGCGCTGGGTGAGCGTGACGATGTCAGCATCTGCCTAGGGCTTCACCCGTACTTCATTGAGCAGCACCAGCCAGATGATTTGAAAGCGCTCGAAACCCTCATACTTCAGCAGCTTGCTGGCGCTTGCCCAGCCCGGCCAGTCGCCATTGGCGAATGCGGTATTGATGGTCGCTTTACGGATAGCCTGGACGAGCAATGGCACTACTTCGATGAGCAGTTAAACATCGCTAAACGCTGCAAGCTGCCTGTGGTGGTGCACTGCGTTAAGGCAAATGATACGGTCAGCAAGCGGCTTCGTCAGCAAGCGCTGCCAGGCGCCGGGCTCGTTCACGCCTTTTCCGGTTCTTACGAGCAGGCCGTCAAGTTTTTGGACCTTGGTTATGTGCTGGGGCTGGGCGGCGCGGTGACCTATGAGCGCGCTCAAAAGTTACGCCGTGTGGTGGCAAAACTACCCGATGATGGGTTTGTGCTGGAAACCGACAGCCCCGATATGCCATTAAGCGGTTATCAGGGCCAGCGGAATGAGCCTTCTCGGGTAATGCTGGTGGCTCAGGAGGTGGCGAGGTTACGTCGGCAATCTTTTGATACCGTAGCAGCGCTGAGCAGTGACAACGCCGCACGAGCATTTAAGTTAACTAACGATGAGTGAAAATCCTGACCTCAAGCAAGTTGAGCCGCGATCTGCTCCGGGTCCAAGCGCTCAATGGGGTAGGGCATCTCATACAGCGTGATAGGCTGCTGTTGCCAATAAACTGCTAAATTCTCTTCCATGACCTTGGTGTTCATCACCGCTAGCAATTCTACCTGCTGCTCGCCGCTAAATGCGCTGCTGACCACTTCTCCTAACGTCTTCCCGTTGTCATCAAGCAGTGACTCGCCAATCTCAGGAAGGGTGGTCGCATTAACACTGGCGTGAACTAAGCGTTTTTTTCACCTGGCCACGAAAGTGAGCGCGGGCGACGACTTCTTGGCCTGTATAGCACCCTTTTTTAAAGCTAATGCCGCCTAATGCTTCCCAGTTCAGCATTTGGGGGAGAAAGTGATCCTGCTGTTTAGCGGTAAGCCAAGCAAGACCGCTGCGAATATCTGCAAGCTGCCACTCGTTGTGTAATGTATCATCACTGTTGACGAGGTCGCTGGCATCCTCTTCAAACATCAACAGCCAACGGGGTTTGCCGGGCATCCGCAACGCCGTTCCCTTTGAACTGGTAGTGTGGGTATAAGGTTGGTCGGGCAGCGTGATGTCTAGTTGATTGGCAAGCGTATCTGCAGGCTCGCTGGCGCCTGCAAACGTAACGCTGCCTACCACTGAAAGCTCTGCTTTATAGAAAGCGGCAAATTTTTTCAGATGGGTGAGCAGTCCGTCCGCAAGAGAGGCATCTAGTACCAAGCGGAAATGGTCGCTGCCGAGCCTCAATAACTGCCCATTGGCCAACATGCGCCCTTTAGGGGTACAGAAGCAGGTGAGCGGTGCGAAAGTGCCATTCGCCAATCCCACCTGTGCGCTAGTTTGGCCCTGTAAGAATTTCTCCGCATCGGCCCCTTTAATATCGAGCGCGGCATACTGGGTCAAACGTACGGCGCTGGGGGGCTGCGTGTTCGCGGTGGCCATAGTCACTCCTGGGCGTAGTTAGTGGGATGTGTCAGTAAAGCGTGCTTGTAAAAGTGTGGGCAGAATAGGCAGATTGCAAGGCCTTGGGAGCATGCTAGACTCTTTGTCCTGTATCAGGTTTGCATAGGTAATTTCCTGTATACAGTCCCATTGTATGTGAGTTGACAATTATTCAGCAAAGGACGCGGCATGGCAGTTCAATCATTAAGCTTTCAAGGCGTCACTACCGCCGAACAAGTTAACAAAATCACCACCGCACTGATGATGCTTGACGGCGTCGATAGCGCCGAAGTGGGGCGCTATGGGGCGGAAGTGGAGGGTCGTGCTAAGCGAGAAGCGCTAATTAAAGCGGTTGAAAAACTTAATCTTCGCGTCAAGGTATCGTAATGCATCCGCCTATCGTGGTGATTAGCGAACGAAATAGCGTTTTTCGTCAGCGTATCGAGGTAAGTGGTATGGAAGATCTCTATGCCGATGTACCCACTGCGATGGGGGGCGATGATAGTGCCCCGGACCCCCACGACTATTTCGATATCGCGTTGGGAACCTGTAAGGCAATTACGGTCCAAATGTACGCCAAGCGCAAACAGTGGCCACTGGAAGGCATCACCGTCAAGGTTCAACGTGACGATAGCGAAGAGCGCAAAGGCGTTTACAAGCTAGATGTGACGTTAGAATTGCATGGCATCAGCGATCCAGAACAGCGAGCAAAGCTGGAAGACATTAGCCACCGCTGTCCGATTCAGCGCCTGATGACCCAGGCAACGATAGAGATAGCGACCCATACCGCGTAGGCCTACTTCCTCAACAGGAGCAACGATGAGCAAGGAATTTCGTCTGCAGTCAAAATTTCAGCCTGCGGGCGACCAGCCTGCGGCCATACGCGGGTTGATCAGTGGTTTGGAATCCGGGCTTGCCCATCAAACGCTGCTCGGGGTCACCGGTTCAGGTAAAACCTTCACCATGGCCAATGTGGTGCAGCAACTTCAGCGGCCCACCATCGTGATGGCGCCGAACAAAACCCTGGCGGCACAGCTGTACGGCGAATTTAAATCGTTTTTCCCCGATAACGCTGTTGAGTACTTCGTCTCCTACTACGACTACTACCAGCCCGAAGCCTATGTGCCCTCGTCAGATACGTTTATTGAGAAGGATGCCTCAATCAATGACCATATTGAGCAGATGCGTCTTTCCGCTACGAAAGCGTTACTGGAGCGCCGTGATGCGCTAATCGTGGTATCCGTATCGGCGATCTACGGCTTGGGTGATCCAGACCAATACTTGAAAATGCGGCTGCACTTCACTCGTGGCGAGCTTATCGACCAACGAGCCTTCCTGCGCCGTTTGGCAGAGCTTCAGTACACCCGCAACGATATGGATTTCCGTCGCGGTACTTACCGCGTGCGGGGCGACGTGATTGATATCTTCCCGGCGGATTCGGATGAGGAAGCGGTGCGCGTTGAGCTTTTCGACGACGAAATAGATTCTATCCGTTTATTTGACCCGCTCACTGGCGATGTGCGCGGGCAAGTCCCAAGGATGACGATTTACCCAAAATCCCACTACGTGACGCCTCGTGAGACCATTCTAGAAGCCATCGAATCCATCAAAGCAGAACTCAAAGAGCGCTTGGAATGGCTGCGTAAGCACGAGCGTTTAGTAGAGGCCCAGCGGCTTGAGCAGCGTACGCTTTACGATATTGAGATGATGCTGGAGCTGGGGTACTGCAACGGTATTGAAAACTACTCTCGCTACCTCTCTGGCCGTGCACCTGGTGAGCCACCGCCCACGTTTTTTTGATTACCTGCCGGATGATGCGCTGCTGTTTATCGATGAGTCACACGTGAGCGTGCCCCAAGTAGGCGGGATGTACAAAGGCGACCGTTCGCGTAAAGAGACACTGGTCGAGTATGGTTTCCGCCTGCCGTCAGCGTTGGATAACCGCCCCATGAAGTTTGAGGAGTGGGAGGCTATATCGCCACAAACGATCTTCGTATCCGCAACACCAGGCAACTATGAAGCTGAGCACGCAAGCCAGATCGTCGAACAAGTCGTTCGGCCAACTGGGCTGTTGGATCCGCAAATTGAAGTACGCCCGGCCAGCACGCAAGTCGATGATCTGCTGTCGGAGATCGGTTTGCGAACAGCGGTAGGCGAGCGGGTGCTCGTTACTACTTTAACCAAGCGCATGGCAGAAGACCTGACTGATTACCTTGATGAGCATGGTATTCGCGTGCGCTACTTACATTCCGATATTGATACGGTCGAGCGGGTGGAAATTATCCGTGACCTACGCCTGGGCAAGTTTGACGTGCTGGTGGGCATCAACTTGCTGCGGGAGGGGTTGGATATTCCTGAAGTCTCTTTGGTGGCGATTCTGGATGCCGATAAAGAGGGTTTCCTGCGCGCCGAACGCTCGTTAATTCAAACCATTGGTCGTGCAGCGCGTAACGCCAACGGTAAAGCGATTTTATATGGCGACCGCATTACGGACTCCATGCGGAAAGCAATTGATGAGACCGAGCGTCGACGCCATAAACAGATGGCGCATAACGAGAAGCACGGCATTACCCCCACGACGGTTACCCGCTCGGTTGCAGATATTCTAGAAGCCGCGCAGACGCCAGGTAAGAAGAGCAGTCGGCGTAAGGGCAATGAGCGTAAGGTGGCCGAGCTTAAAGGCGGTTACGATGTGACCGCCATGAGTAAGCAAGACTTGCTCACGGCCATTAGTAAGCTTGAAGATGCCATGTTTGAAGCGGCTCAAAATCTCGAGTTTGAAGAAGCGGCGCGGTTGCGCGACCAGCTCCATCAAATGAAAGAGAAGCAGCTGGCGCTAGGATAAGCGATGTCTGAAGATCCAGAGATTCGCCGCGCAGCGATCGCATTGAAAAACAGATTGGCGGTTCAGCGTATTTGAGCGCGCCGGGCTCTCGTGCCATCGTTGCGGCAGTGTGATTGAGCGCATGATGGTCGGGTCTCGGCGGCTATACTCTTGCCCACAATGACAGCCTTCTCCTTGGGATAAATTTTATACCGTTATCTTAATAGCTATGTTCAAACAATCAGACCAAAGCGCTACGTAACAGCAAGCGGTTACTCGGTGCATTGGCTGCCGCGTGAGTCTCAATACGGTATACTTCCCGCACACTTAGACGGCCGCGAAGGCTGCAGCCAAGACGATAACCGAGGAGCTGTTAATCCATGACCGTGATTCGCCAGGACGACGTGATCCAAAGCGTTGCCGATGCTCTGCAGTACATCTCTTACTACCACCCGAAAGATTTCATCGATGCGATGGCCGCCGCTTACGAGCGTGAAGAGAACCCCGCCGCAAAGGATGCCATCGCTCAGATTTTGATTAACTCGCGCATGTGCGCAACAGGGCACCGCCCAATTTGCCAGGATACCGGCATCGTGACAGTGTTCGTTCACGTAGGTATGAACGTCACATGGGACGCCGAGCTAAGCCTCGACGACATGATCAACGAAGGCGTGCGCCGCGCCTACCAACTGCCGGATAACGTACTGCGCGCCTCGGTTCTTGCCGACCCGGATGGCAAGCGCCAGAACACTAAAGACAACACGCCCGCCATCATTCACCACAAAATTGTGCCGGGCGATAAGGTCGATATTCATGTGGCAGCGAAGGGCGGCGGTAGCGAGGCGAAATCGAAGTTTGCCATGCTCAACCCCTCCGATAGCGTGGTCGACTGGGTGATGGAACAGCTTCCCAAAATGGGTGCTGGCTGGTGCCCGCCGGGTATGCTTGGCATTGGTATTGGCGGTACCGCTGAAAAAGCAATGGAAATTGCCAAAGAAGCGCTATTAGATCCTATCGATATTCAAGAGCTTCAGGCCCGTGGCGCAAGCAACCGTGCCGAAGAGCTGCGCCTTGAGCTGTTCGATAAGGTGAACAAAAGCGGTATTGGTGCCCAGGGCCTAGGTGGCCTGACCACGGTACTGGATATCAAAGTCAAAGATTATCCGACCCACGCTGCCAATAAGCCGGTGGCGATCATTCCCAACTGTGCAGCCACCCGGCATGCGCATTTCACGCTGGATGGCTCTGGCCCTGTAGCCTTGCCGGCTCCGAAGCTGGAAGACTGGCCGGAGATTACCCGTGAAGCAGGCGATAACGTCAAGCGTGTCAATTTAGACACTGTCACGCCCGAAGAAGTCAAAACCTGGCAGCCCGGTGATACACTGCTGTTAAACGGCAAACTGCTGACGGGCCGCGATGCTGCCCACAAGCGTATGGTGGATATGATCGCCAAAGGCGAGCCGCTGCCGGTCGACATGAAAGGGCGCTTTATCTATTACGTTGGCCCAGTCGACCCGGTCGGCAATGAAGTGGTTGGCCCTGCAGGCCCCACCACGGCCACACGCATGGATAAGTTCACTCGGACGATGCTGGAGGAGACTGGTTTGCTGGGTATGGTCGGCAAAGCAGAGCGCGGCCAAGCTGCCATTGAAGCGATCCGTGACAACCAAGCAGTGTATCTCATGGCAGTGGGTGGCTCTGCTTATCTGGTTGCCCAAGCGATCAAAAAGTCACGCGTGGTGGGCTTTGAAGACTTGGGAATGGAAGCCATCTACGAATTTGAGGTGGAAGACATGCCGGTCACGGTAGCGGTAGATAGCCAAGGCACCTCTGTTCACCAGACAGGCCCGGCTAAATGGAAAGAAATTATTGCCGAAAAAGCATGATACGCTGAGGTGATATAGGCGTTGCTTAACCACAGGAGCCCCGTTCTAACGGGGCTCCTGTTTATGGAGTAGTCAGAAATAACAGGTCCTAACGGATGGTGAGGAATAGCGAATGGCCTCTTGGTTGCTAGGGACAGGGATCATGCTGATTCACGTGCTGGGAATGATCTCGGCGGTGATGGCATTAATGTCGAGCCGTACGTCACAGGGTGCAGTGGCGTGGATTATCTCACTGCTAACCTTTCCCTATGCGGCGGTGCCAGCGTACTGGCTGTTTGGCAGGCCACGTTTTTATGGGTATGTGACGGCAAGAGGTGCCAGGGATTCGGTGTTGCGCCGAGTGCTCGTTCGCTATCGACATAACGTAAAGCCCCATGTCGCTATTTCCGACAATACCGATATTCAAGCGGTTGAACAATTAGCGATGATGCCGCTGACGAAAGGCAATAGCACCGAGCTGTTAATTGATGGCGATGCCACTTTTGACAGCCTATTTGCAGGTATTAATCAAGCGCAGGATTATCTGCTGATCCAGTTCTTTATCGTTCGCGATGATGAGTTAGGCAGGCAGCTCCAGCAGCATCTGATTGCAGCGGTTAAGCGCGGTGTGCGCGTTTATTTTCTATATGACGAAATT
This sequence comes from Halomonas sp. KX33721, assembly GCF_001596805.1. Lineage (NCBI taxonomy): Bacteria > Pseudomonadati > Pseudomonadota > Gammaproteobacteria > Oceanospirillales > Halomonadaceae > Halomonas > Halomonas sp. KX33721. The sequence continues at coordinate 196,905 of NZ_LVIA01000020.1, forward strand.
GGTAGCCGTAAACTAAATGACGGCTATTTAAATGAATTAAGTACAAGTGGCGCAGAGGTCACACCTTTCCGCTCATCACGCGGGCTAAAACACCGCTTTCAGCTCAATTTCCGTAACCATCGAAAAATTGCCGTAGTAGATGGCAAGCAGGGGTGGATAGGCGGCTTTAACGTCGGCAACGAGTATCTTGGCAAAAGTGCTAAGCACGGCCCTTGGCGAGACACCCATTTGAAAGTGCAGGGGCCGTGTGTACTAGGGCTGCAAGAAGCCTTTTGGGAGGATTGGCACTGGGCAACAGGCGATGTCATTACCTTGAACTGGCACGCGGAAAGTCACCCACAGCAAGATCAGCAAGTGGTGATTGTGCCTTCCGGCCCAGCCGATAAGCAGGATACGGCTGGATTACTTGTTCAACAGCTGATTCATAGCGCCAACCAGCGGTTTTGGGTTACGAGCCCCTATTTCGTACCTGATCAGGGCGTCCAAGACTCTTTACGATTGGCAGCTATGCGAGGCGTCGACGTGCGCGTCATGATCCCGGAGCGCCCCGACCATTTGCTGGTATTCCTCTCTGCGTTCTCTTTTTTGCCGGATATGTTAAAAGCGGGTGTGAAAATATACCGTTATCAACCTGGGTTTCTACATCAAAAAGTCATGCTTGTCGACCATTCATACGCCACTGTAGGTACGGTAAATCTGGATAATAGGTCGTTTCGGTTAAATTTTGAAATCACTGCGTTCATTCCCAGCGCCGATTTTGCCAACGATGTTGCCACCATGCTGGAAGCTGATTTTTCCAAGTGCCGCCGAGTGACTCTCGATGAAGTGAGTCAGCGCCCCATGTGGAAAAAAGTCGTGTCCCGTGCTGCTTATTTAATGGCACCCGTACAGTAATCGTTTGCCCCAACCAAATGACGCAAGCCATCAACGTTCAAATAACAGGAGTCATGGGTGAATCTAGAAACAAAATGGCTAGAAGACTTCGTCGCACTGGCGAATACCCGCAGTTTTTCTGCCTCTGCCCGACAGCGCCATGTCACCCAGCCTGCGTTTAGTCGGCGTATTCGGGCATTAGAGCAGGCAGTTGGCGTTACCTTAGTGGACCGATCAACGACGCCGATTGGCTTAACCTCAGAAGGGCAGCTATTTTTGGTGACCGCCCGCAACTTAGTTGAACAGTTAAACGAATCGCTCAGCCATTTGCGAGGGCTCTCCATTGCCAACGAAGCATTGGATATCGTCGCGGCGCACTCGTTAGCGCTCAGTTTTTATCCGCCGTGGATCTCTAGGCTACAAAAAGGGCTAGGGGAGTTGCCAACGCGTTTGGTTGCCATGAACGTCGGTGAAGCCATTCATGTGCTGCGTGAGGGGAACTGTGACTTAATGCTGGCTTACTACGACCCTTTCGCCACAATGCAATTAGATGCGGAGGTATTTCCTTCGTTTTCGATCGGCAAGGTCAAGATGCTTCCTGTTTCGCTGCCTGACGAGCATGGGAAACCGTTGTTCTCTTTGCAGCGCGATAGCTCCATTCCTTATCTGGCCTATACTCAGGGGGCGTTTCTAGGTCGCAGCGTGCGGATGCTGCTGAAAAACGACCCGCTGCGCATGAAGCTTAGAACGGTCTACGAAACCGCCATGGCTGAAGGTTTGAAGGGCATGGTATTACAGGGCGTAGGGGTTGCCTGGATTCCTGATTTCTGTATTCGTGAGGAGCTAAAAACCGGTAAGCTTGTGCGAGCAGGCGATGAGAGTTGGGACATTCCACTGGAAATTCGCCTCTATCGCTGCTCGCTGGTCCACAAGCCGGGAGTAGAGCGCTTATGGCGGCAGATGATGAAACTGCCGCGTGATTTCCTGCAGGCTTAAAGAGAGCCAAAATCGGCGGGTAAGCCAAGGAAATTCTGAATAATAAAGAAGTGATCCTCAAAGAGGCTCTCTGGCTCCAAGTCGGCGAGTGCCACCCAGCGGGCATGGTCGCCGCCCTTAACGGGTTTAAGGCGCGGCAGCTGCTGGTCAGGCCGCAAAGCAAAGTAGAAAGCTTCGGCTAGTGTGCGACCTCGCCAGCTACGGTGGGGCTCATCAAACAGCCGCTGGCCACGCAGAGAGCCTTTCAATACCGGTTCTGGCACTTTTAAGCGCAACCGTTCGCGCAGCTCACGCAAACAGGCATCTAGTAATCGCTCATGGGGATTGATAAACCCACCGGGCAGCGCGAATAGGCCTTTCCCAGGAGCCGCAGTACGCTTCACCAGTAATACGTGCCCTGATTGCACAACAACCGCGTTAACGGTGACAAAGATAGGGGTGTAGGGTGCCTGTGACCATGCTTGTCGATACTGATCGAGCAACTGCTGCTCTTCCAATAGTCGATGATAGTCCTCGCCTTTGCAGAATTTACTCACGCTTTCTACCACGCCAGGGGGCAAGTCATGGTAAGCCCCCGTACTGAGATAATCATCGGTTGAGCCAGGTGAGCGGAAAAGCCGCTCTCTAATTTGGCTGGCCGAAATGCCCTCCACGAGCGGTACGCTCACCGACTCCCATTGGGGAAAAAGCGATAAATAGTAGCTGGACTGCCCACGACTTGCGCCGATGAGACCAATCCTTGGCAACCGTGCATTGGCGGGAGCTGCTAAATCGCGCACTTTCCGCTGTACGTCCCTGACCCATACATCGTCGTTGTAAAGCGCATCCAGAAGCGGAGTGATTTCAAGTCGTTGATTATCCGCATTATCAAATCCTGAGCGGATCATGGCTTGGCGCTCATCAAAATGCCACGGGTTACGAAGCGAGCGCGCCTGCCAGGAGGAGCCCACCATGACGATTACCTGTCGAGCCTGTTTAAGGGCTTCGCGGATGATGGCAAGGTGGCCTAAATGGGGAGGCTGAAAGCGACCAATAAATACTAAGCAATCAAAGTCATAAGACGTTACAGACCGAGCTGCATCTGAGTTCATTGCGTGTCCTTGATTGCTGAAAATGTGAGAATAAAGCGTTGCCATTATGGTCGGCCCCATCAGCCTCTGCAACGCAATCATACCTGCGCTGAGCGTTTTCATTGGGTATGCTTATTGATTAATCAGTATATAAGCGTTGTATGAAAACGCTGTGATTTGCTTTTAAGGGAATGATGATGCTTAAGCGCACGCTCGTTTTTTGGTGGAAGGTAATTCAAGATGCAACGTCACTCTGGCTTGAGCGTAACGCGTTTAGCTACGCTGGGTCGCTGGCGTTCTACACGCTGTTCTCGTTAGCTCCCACGGTGATTATTGCGGTTACAGTGATTGGCGTGGTCCTCGGCGAAGAGGCGGCTCATGGTCAGATCGTGGCGCAGTTACAAGGAACCTTAGGCACAGAAGCTGCCTTGGCAATAGAGCAGGCGGTTGCCCAGTCTCGCATTGAAGAGTCGGGGGTTCTGCCCACAATTCTTGGCTTTATTGCCCTTGTAATCGGTGCAACGACCGTATTTGCGCAGATGCAGTTCTCGCTGAATACCATTTGGGGGGTTAGAGCGAAGCCAAATAGCAACAGCGCACTTATTTTTATCAAAAACCGTTTGTTATCGTTAACCGTTGTACTGTCTATCGGCTTTATTTTGCTGGTGTCGCTAGTGCTTGGAGTGGTGCTTCGCGGCATGCTAGACGCGACAAACGACCTGTTGCCATTTGCAAGCCTACTAACCACCACCGCCGAGTCGTTAATATCGCTTGCCATGGTCGCTCTGCTGTTTGCGACTATTTTTAAAGTGCTGCCCGATGTAGTGCTACGCTGGCAGGATGTCTTCATTGGTGCAGTGGTGACAGCAGTGCTGTTTACCATTGGTCGCAGTGTTATTACCATTTACCTCGCCTACACGGCCACGGCATCCACCTATGGTGCGGCGGGTTCGGTGGTTATGATTTTACTATGGGTATACTACAGCTCGCTTATCTTACTCTTTGGTGCAGCGTTCACACGCTCGTTGCTACTACGACGTGGGCGTCCACTGGTGCCCCGCAATAGCGCTGTTCTGGTTAAGCATGAGCTGCTTTAACGACGGAGGAGTTTGTCATGGCCCATTGCTGCGTACGTGCCTACATAACAGGAAAAGTGCAGGGAGTATGGTACCGGCGTGCCACTCAAGAGCAGGCATTGATGCGTGGCTTAACCGGCTACGCTAAGAACCTGCCTGATGGCAGGGTTGAAGTGCTAATGTGCGGGCCCTCTTCAGCCGTTGCCGAGCTTAGCCAATGGCTTTGGCAGGGCCCAGAAGGGGCGCGGGTGACCCATGTCACACTTGAAACACTGGATGCTCATCACTACGCTCCTGACCACTTTTCGACCTATTAGGCACACGTTTAGTGTGCCTAGCTGGCAAGTTAGTGATTCTCTGTCTGCCACGCACGAATATTGTCGGCGGTTAAGCCGACGATGTTTTGCCGTGCTTCGGGCGTGATCCACGCGTTGTGCGGCGTTACGATCAGATTGAGGGGTTCTGCATTCGCCAGCGCATCTAATAGTGCGTGTCCATCTTTGGGTGGTTCGACAGGTAGCACATCGACGGCTAGACCACCGATGCTACCGCTACGAAGCGCTTCCAGCGCGGCTTCTTCATCAATAATACCGCCACGAGCGCAATTGACGATTAGCAGTGACGGCTTTGCTTTCGCTAGACGCTCTTTGTTGAGAAGGTGCTTAGTAGCATCGTTCAGTGGGCAGTGCAGGCTAATCACATCTGCCGAGGGCAGTAGGTCATCCAGCGAAGGTCGCTGATCGTTTTGCTCGTTGCCAGGACGGGCGGCAAACGTGACCTGCATACCAAACGCCTCTGCAAGCCGAGCCACTTCAGACCCCAGCTCTCCTTGACCCACCATCACCAACTGCTTGCCAGCAAGCTGGAGTGTTGGGTGATCTTGTAAGCAGAAAAAATCACTCGCTTGCCATTTCCCATCGGCAATATCCGCTTGATAGCGGGGTAAGCGATTCGCCAGTGATAACATCAGCATCAGCGTGTGCTGCGACACACTAGCGGTGCCATAGGCCGACACGTTTTTTAACTGTAATGTTGTGGGCTTTGGCAGCATCTAGGTCAATGTTATTCAAGCCAGTGGCCAGCACGCAGATCAATCGTAACGAAGGAAGCTGTGAAAGCGTCTCAGCATCCAGCCTTACTTTATTGACGATGGCAATTTCGGCATCTGCTAGGCGTTCACGCGCCTGCGCTGTGGTGCTTTGCTGATGTATTTCTAAGTGCGTGACGGCATCACGAATAGCCGTCAAATCAATGTCAGGGCCAAGGCTTTGGGCATCCAGTATGACCGCATTGGGCATTTTATTTCTCCATTAACTGCCGAAAGCCGCTTGGCCTTGCTCGGCAGGGGGCACAAAAGGGTATAATGACCGCTCTATCGACCGCAGTCTTGGAATTTATCCCGACAGGCCACATATTGTCAGCCTGGTAGCATTAAGTTTGCCACGACACTGTCAACATAAAACCTGTCGGAGTTGAGCTTTTCAGGAGCCATCAACATGCCCATCTATGAGTACGAGTGCAAGGCCTGCGGCCATCGCATGGAAAAACTTCAGAAAATTAGCGCCGATCCGTTAACAAGCTGTCCTGCGTGTCAGCAAGATGATCTAGAGCGCTTGGTCTCAGCAGCCGGGTTCCGCTTAGCGGGTGGCGGTTGGTACGAAACTGATTTCAAAACAGGTAGCAAAAAGAATTTAGCTGCCGACGGACAAGCAGCGGGTAGCGCGAAAAGCGATGTCGGCAGCACGTCAACGAAAAAAGGCGCCGCGGCGTAGCCGCGGCTGTCAGGGCCTTTAAAGGCTCAAGACAACTTAATTGCCACGAAACAGAACAGGATGTGACATGCGCAGCCATTATTGCGGCCAGCTTAACGAAACATTGGTGGATCAAACGGTCACCGTTTGCGGTTGGGTTCACCGCCGTCGTGACCACGGTGGGGTTATCTTTCTCGACATGCGTGACCGTGATGGTATCGCTCAGTTTGTCGTAGACCCCGATACCGCCGAGGCGTTTGCTAATGCCGACCGTGCACGCAGCGAATATGTTCTGCGCATTACTGGTCGTGTTCGGCTGCGTCCTGAAGGCACCCAGAACCCCAACATGCCCACCGGCATGATTGAAGTGCTGGCCAAAGAAGTTGAAGTACTGAATAGCGCAGCGACACCGCCTTTCCAGCTTGATGAGCATGGCAAAGTCGGTGAGGAAGTGCGTCTGAAACACCGCTATATTGATCTACGCCGCCCGGATATGATCGAAAAACTGCGGCTTCGTTCGCGTATTTCTCATAACGTACGTGCTTACCTAGAAAACCAAGGCTTTCTAGATATTGAAACGCCTGTGCTGACACGAGCTACGCCTGAAGGTGCCCGGGACTACCTCGTGCCTAGCCGTACTCACGCGGGCAGCTTCTTTGCACTGCCACAGTCTCCCCAGCTGTTTAAGCAGCTGCTGATGGTGGCGGGTTTTGACCGCTACTACCAAATCGCAAAGTGCTTCCGCGATGAAGACCTGCGCGCTGACCGTCAGCCTGAATTCACACAGATCGATATCGAAGCCTCTTTCGTGGAAGAAGACGACATCATGGGCATTACCGAAGCCATGATTCGCCAACTGTTCCAGGAAGTGCTGAGCGTCGAACTGCCGGAATTCCCGCGTATGACCTGGCAAGAAGCCATGGATCGCTTTGGTTCGGATAAACCCGATCTGCGTATTCCGCTGGAGCTCACCGACGTTGACGACCTGATGCAGCAGGTTAGTTTCAATGTGTTCTCAGGGCCGGCAAGGCAGAAGATGGCCGCGTGGCGGCTCTTAAAGTACCGGGTGGTGCCAAGCTTTCCCGTAAAGAGATCGACGAATACACCAAGTTCGTAGGTATCTACGGTGCTAAAGGCCTTGCCTGGATCAAAGTCAACGAGCGTGCCAAAGGGCTAGATGGCCTGCAGTCGCCGATCGTTAAGTTCATGGAAAACGTGGTCGAAGAGCTGCTTGATCGTGTCGGCGCTGAAGATGGTGACATTATCTTCTTCGGTGCGGATAAAGCGCGTATCGTCAACGAAGCCATTGGTGCGCTGCGTGTCAAGCTGGGTGCCGACCTGAACCTTTACACTCAAGCCTGGGCGCCGCTGTGGGTCGTTGACTTCCCCATGTTCGAAGCCGACGACAATGGCCGTCTAAGCCCGCTTCACCACCCGTTTACAGCGCCCTCCTGCTCGCCGGAAGAGCTGAAAGCAGACCCGGCTAAAGCGCTTTCTCGCGCTTACGACATGGTGCTCAACGGTACCGAGCTGGGTGGTGGCTCTATCCGTATCCACAACCAAACCATGCAAAGCACCGTGTTTGATATTTTGGGGATCGGCGAAGAAGAAGCACAAGAGAAGTTCGGCTTCCTGCTGGATGCCTTGCAGTATGGCGCACCGCCCCATGGCGGCTTGGCCTTCGGTCTGGACCGCTTAGTCATGCTCATGGCCGGTGCGAAAACCATTCGTGAAGTCATCGCCTTCCCGAAAACCCAAAGTGCTGCTTGTTTGATGACCGATGCACCGGGTGAAGTCAGCGCTGATCAGCTCAAAGAGCTGAACATTCGCTTACGCCAAAAAGCCAAAGCGGAAGCAGCGGGCGAGTAAGACCGCCTTCACGTTTTGACGAGTACAACACCGACGCTTAGCGTCGGTGTTTTTGTTTTAGGCAGTGCCAAGAGAAAAATCCATGGACGAAAAACAGCTGGCGACCACGGTCAGAATTTTAGGCATTGACCCAGGCTCACGTATCACCGGTTACGGCGTGATTGATCTAATAGGCGTGAAGCCTCGCTATGTGGCCAGTGGCTGCATTCGTACGGCTGATGGTGCACTGGAGCAGCGTTTGGCGCAAATATATGCCGGTATTAGCGAATTGATTGGCCTGCACCGCCCTGATGCTGTTGCAGTAGAGCGGGTTTTTATGGCTAAAAATGCTGATTCGGCCCTCAAGCTAGGCCAAGCCCGCGGCGCAGCATTGGTTTGTTTGGCTAACCATGGGCTGAGTATCGCGGAGTACGCCGCTCGGCAGATTAAGCAAGCGGTAACCGGGCAGGGCGGCGCTGATAAAAGCCAGGTGCAGCATATGGTCACCACGCTGCTCGGCCTGTCGGCGACACCCCAGGCAGATGCCGCCGATGCACTAGCCATTGCACTGACCCACGCTTTTGCTGGCAACGCCCTGGTGGCGGCGACTCCTTCACGCAGTAAGCGCCGCTCATCAGGGCGATGGCGGCTCTAGGCATTACTGGTCATCTGTACAGAGTGGCTTTATAGTGGCTGCTGTTTTGATTGGCTGCGAGGCATATGATGATTGGACGTTTAACCGGCCTGTTGTTGGAAAAACAGCCGCCCTGGATGGTGGTAGATGTGCATGGCGTTGGTTATGAGCTTGAAGCCTCCATGAACACCTTTGTAGCGCTGCCCGCTCCCGGCGAGCAGGTGTCACTCTATACCCATCTCACCATCCGTGACGATGCGCATTTGCTCTATGGGTTTGGGCGAGAGCATGAGCGAGCGCTGTTTCGCGCCTTGATCAAAGTGAATGGCGTAGGGCCGAAACTTGCGTTAGCGATCCTGTCGGGCATGGATGAAGATGCCTTTATGCGCTGTATCAGAGATGACGACAGCAAAGCGCTGACAAAACTGCCAGGCGTTGGTAAAAAAACGGCGGAACGGTTGATTATCGAAATGCGTGACCGCTTTCCTGAGTGGGAGCATGGCAACGATGCGCCGTTGGCTCTTGAAGCGACAAGCGGGCGAGCTGCTCCAAGGGATCATTTGGCGGATGCCGAAGCAGCCCTGGTGAGCTTGGGTTATAAGCTGACAGAAGCGACGAAAATGTTAGCCGACGTCGACCCCAATCAAACTACCGAAGCTTTGATCAAAGCCGCGTTAACCAAACGCATGTCCGGTTAGACCAGCACGAGTGCAATAGCGTGTACTCATTAGTCAGCACTCTAGAAGAGTCTTTATGTTAGAACACGACCGATTAATTGCCGCTGAGCCAGAGCAGGGCGAAGTGCGCATCGACTATGCTATTCGTCCGAAACATCTCAAAGACTATATTGGCCAGCCTCGGGTTCGCGAACAGCTTGAGATTTTTATTGGAGCAGCCAGGCTACGCGAAGAGAGCTTAGACCACACGCTGGTGTTCGGTCCGCCAGGCTTAGGTAAAACGACGTTGGCGAATATTATCGCTACTGAAATGGGCGTGGGGCTTAAATCTACTTCTGGCCCGGTGCTGGAGCGCGCGGGGGATCTAGCCGCTATGCTGACCAATCTTGAGCCGGGCGATGTGCTGTTTATCGATGAAATCCATCGCCTCTCGCCCGTGGTGGAAGAGGTCCTTTATCCCGCGATGGAGGACTTTCAGCTCGATATCATGATTGGCGAAGGGCCCGCCGCACGTTCTATTAAACTTGACCTGCCCAGATTTACGCTGGTGGGCGCCACCACTCGTGCGGGGTTGTTGACCTCGCCGCTGCGTGACCGCTTTGGTATCGTTCAGCGTCTTGAGTTTTATAACCTGGAAGAGCTGACCGAGATTGTCGCCCGCTCAGCACGGCTACTAGGCGTTGAAACCAGCCATGAAGGTGCCATTGAAGTCGCGCGCCGCTCCCGTGGTACGCCGCGTATCGCCAACCGACTGTTGCGCAGAGTGCGGGACTACGCCGAAATAAAGGGCGATGGCGTTGTGGATGTGACATTAGCGGATGCGGCGCTCAATATGCTAAATGTCGATCACCACGGTTTGGATCACATGGACCGCCGTTTACTGCTGGCGATGATCGACAAATTCGATGGTGGCCCGGTGGGCGTTGACTCACTCTCTGCCGCCATCGGTGAAGAGCGCGATACCATCGAAGATGTGATTGAACCTTATCTGATTCAGCAGGGGCTAATGATGCGTACACCAAGAGGCCGTGTGGTGACTCGTCAAGCCTGGCTACACTTTGATAAGACGCCCCACGAACAGTCAATTGATGTTGAGGGAGAACGTCGGCCATGACGGGCGAATTTAGCATACCAGTGCGTGTTTACATGGAAGATACTGACGCCGGTGGAATTGTCTACTACGTTAACTACCTGAAGTTTATGGAACGGGCGCGCAGCGAGTGGCTAAGAGAATTAGGCCTTAACCAGCAAACGTTGCTAGACGAAGGTACACAGCTAGTGGTATACCGCATGGCCTGCCACTATGCCAAACCCGCACGATTGGATGAGGCACTGACGGTAACTGCCAACATTGCGGAAAAAGGTCGTTGCCGGATGACATTTGAACAACAGGTTCGGCGCGACGAGGAACTCTTGTGCTCCGCAACAGTCGAGATAGCCTGCTTAAACGCTACGACACTGCGTCCAAAAGCGTGGCCATTGTCGCTTAACACCACACCCCAGTCGAAAACGACATTAATTGATTGATGAGGGCAACTGTGAACGATAACACCATGTCCATTCCCCACTTAATAATGAGTGCCAGCATTGTGGTACAGCTGGTCATGCTGCTGCTAGTGGTGGGGTCAATCCTCTCATGGGTGGTGATCTTTCAGCGCAGCATTGCGCTACGCCGAGCCAAGCAAGAGTACAACCAGTTTGAAGAGTCGTTTTGGTCAGGTGTTGACCTAAACGAGCTCTACCGCGAAATTCCTGCTGATGCCCCTCGTCATGGAGCGGAGCACATTTTCCAGGCAGGTTTTCGGGAATTTAACCGCCTAATGCCTAAAACCCGCAGTGCCGATACGGTACTGGAAGGTGTCCAGCGCAGCATGCGAGTCGCCTGGTCGCGGGAAGAAGACCGCCTGACCCAACATCTTGTTTTTCTGGCAACGGTTGCCTCCGCCAGTCCTTATATCGGCTTATTTGGTACGGTATGGGGCATTATGGGCTCATTCCAATCACTTTCCATGACCCAGCAAGCGACACTAGCGACTGTTGCACCCTGGATTGCAGAAGCGCTGATTGCCACGGCAATGGGACTTTTCGCAGCGATTCCCGCTGTTATTTTCTACAACCGTCTATCCAATAACGCTTCTCGCTTACTGGGTAAATATGAAGACTTTGCTGAAGAGTTTCACGCAATCTTGCACCGTAACTTGCAAGGACGTGACGGCAAACCTAGCGCTAGTTAAGGGAGTCTGCCATGCAAGGTCCGTTCAATCGTAGTGGCAAAAGCAAGCCGATGGGGGAGATCAACGTTGTCCCTTTTATCGACGTGATGCTGGTACTGCTTGTCATTTTTATGATTACTGCTCCCATGCTGACACAAGGCGTTCAAGTAGATCTGCCTCAAGTCACCTCTGAGCCTATTGAAACCCAGGAAGATAATGACCCGATCATCATCTCGGTAGATCGCGATGGCGGCTACTTTATTACTCTGGGAGAAGATTCGACGGCGGTTTCTCTGGAGCAAATGTCGGAGCGAGTGACTGCTATTCTTCAGCGTCGTCCCGGTACGCCTGTGATGGTGCGCGGAGATCGCAATGTGCCTTATGGCCAGATTGTGCTGCTGATGAGCACACTGCAGAGTTCGGGTGTCGCCAACGTAGGGCTGCTCTCAGAGCCGCCCCAAGATGGTTAAGGGCGAGTCGCACATGGCTGTAAAACCACCGCGTGACCCACAAGACGTTGGCTACACGTGGCCAACGATTTTGGCTGTTGCCGTGCACTTGCTCGTGGTTATCTTTAGCTTGGTCAAGCTGCCCAGCATGTCGGCGGAACCAGACTCTTCTTCGATCGTACAAGCGACGTTCGTGAGCACGGAAACGTTCACTGATCAGGCCCAGCAAGTCACTGAGCAACAGGCCGCAATGAACAATGCCTCTGAACCCGAAGAGCCCGATCCAGAGCCGCCTAGCGATGAGCCTTCCGCGGCGGAGCAGCAAGCTGCCGCCGAGGCAGCCCAGCGCGAAGCAGAAGCTGAGGCAGCGGAACAGGCTCGCGCGCTAGAACAAGCCCAAGCAGAAGCTGAAGCCGAAGCCGAAGCCCAGCGTCGCGCAGAAGAAGCTGAGCGATTAGCCGAACAGCAAGCGGCAGAAGCCCAAGCACGTGAAGCGGAAGAGCAGCGTGCGCAGGCAGAGGCCGAAGCCCAGCGCCAGCGTGAAGCGGAAGCAGAGCGTGCACGGGCGGAAGCCGAGGCTCAGCGCCAACGTGAGGCTGAAGAGCAACGCGCTCGGGAAGAAGAGGCCCAACGTGCCCGTGAAGCAGAAGCCCAACGCCAGCGCGAAGCGGAAGAACAACGTGAGCGTGAAGCCGAAGCGCAGCGCCAGCGGGAGGAAGAAGCTCGTCGCCAACGGGAAGCGGAGGAGCAGCGCGCTCGCGAAGCAGAAGCCCAGAAACAGCGTGAAGCAGAAGAGCGTCGTGCTGCTGAGGCAGCCGAAGCGGCCATGCAACGTCAGTTAGCAGGCGAGGCAGAAGCGGCCGCTAATGCACAGCAGGCCCAACAGGCGGCAAACAGCTTTATTAACATTGTCCGGCGTGCTGTAGAGCAAGCGTGGGTTATCCCTCCAGGAGCGAGCAACGCAATGAGTGCTACGATACAAGTGAGGCTTGGTCCATCGGGTGAGCTACTAGCGACCTCTGTCGCTTCATCCAGCGGTGATAGTGCTTTTGATCGCTCAGCTATGCAGGCGGTGGAACATGCAGCACCGTTTGGCGAGTTACGTGACTTGCCAGCGGAACAGCAGCGTACTTTACGTCAATTTAATCTGCGATTTACCCCGGGGGATGTTCGCTGATGCAAACGTTAAGCAAAATGTGGCTTTTTTGCGTACTGCTACTAATCAGCAGCGTAGCAAGCGCTAATTTAACCATTGAGATAACGCGTGGTAGCGATCAGGCGTTGCCTATCGGGGTCGTGCCATTCGCAGGCAGCGAAGGCCTACCTGAAGATGTCGCGCAAATTGTACAAGACGACCTTGAACGCAGCGGATTTTTCGCACCGCTAGAGCGTAGTGCTATGTTCGACCGTCCAAGCCAAGCGTCTGACGTAGAGTTTGGCACTTGGAGATCGCTGGACGTGCGTTATCTCGTCGTTGGGCGCGCGCAGCAGACAGGCAACGGTTATGAGTTGCAGTTCGACCTGGTCGATATTAGCGGCCAACGTCCCATGATCAGTGAAACCGTGACTGCCAGTGGCAACGACCTTCGTGGTGCGGCGCACTACATCAGTGACCAAATTTTCGAGGCGATTACCGATATTCGCGGCGCTTTCTCAACCCGCATTGCTTACGTTACGGCTCAGGGCCTAGGCGATAACATGCAGTTTGGGTTGTATGTGGCTGATGCCGATGGCCGTCGAAGCCAGCAGGTGCTGACCTCGGATCAGCCCATTATGTCGCCCGCTTGGTCGCCGGATGGCCGCAAGCTGGCGTATGTCTCTTTCGAAACAGGCAAGGCGTCTATCTACATCCAAGACGTTAATACAGGTCAGCGCGTTCAAGCCACCTCATTTGGTGGTATCAATGGTGCGCCAACATGGTCGCCAGATGGCCGTCGTATCGCCATGTCGTTATCCAAAGACGGTCAGCCAGAAATTTACGTGCTGGACGTAGCTAACCGTTCGCTGGACCGTATTACTAACAGCAACAGTATCGATACCGAGCCCGCGTGGTCTCCTGATGGTCGTAGCTTGATTTTTACGTCGGATCGCAGCGGTGGCCCGCAGATTTATCAAACCTCGTTAGGCAGTGGAGAGACCAACCGACTGACCTTTACGGGCAACTACAACGCCCGTGCACGCTTTTCGCCAGACGGTGAAGAAATCTTTTTGATTCACCGTTCCAGCCGCGGTTTTCAAGTGGCGAAGCAGAATCTTGAGAGTGGCCGCTTAGTGGTATTAAGCGAATCAACAAGAGATGAATCTCCTAGTGTTGCGCCGAACGGGACCATGGTAATCTTCGCTACCCAACAGGGTGGTAGCGGAGTACTAAGTGCCGTTTCAGCCGATGGCCGCTCGTCATTTAGGTTGCCCGCAGCACAAGGTGATGTACGTGATCCCGCGTGGTCACCTTTCTTAAATTAATAGATGAACAGCACTAACTTCTGTTTTCAGGCAAGGAGTCTGATTATGCAACTTAAGCCGTTGGCTCGCTCATTAGCAGTCGCTTTATCTATCGTAGTTATCGCTGGCTGTTCCAGCACCGGCGGAACCCAAGACGGAGACTCGTACGGAAGCCAGGATGGCAGCAGTATGGGGTCTAGCACGTCTGGTGTTGGCACTAGTGGTCAGTATGGCTCAACGTCAGGTTCTGGCGCTGCTGGTCAGCAGGCGGATTCTCGTATTCCTGAAGTACGCACTATTTACTTCGATTACGATCGCGATACCATTAAGAGCGAATACGAATCTGTGGTAATGGCTCATGCGCGCTACCTGCGTGCTAACCCGAACGCCCGCGTTGTTCTTCACGGTCACACCGACGAACGCGGTACCCGTGAATACAACATGGCGCTAGGTGAGCGTCGTGCGGGAGCCGTACAGCGTTTCCTGAATATTCAGGGTGTATCTCCTTCACAAATGAGCGTGGTTAGCTACGGTGAAGAGCGTCCGGCAGTGAGTGGCCAAAACGAAAGCGCCTACTCGCAAAACCGTCGCGTCGTCTTTAACTACTGATAGTATTGGCGTGCCCTGGCACGCCAACTGTATCACTCGGAGCTATCATGAATCACAGTCTCAAACGCTATTTTGAGAGGCTGTGCGGTGCGGGAGCCATAGCGCTCCCGCTGTCCGTATTGCCTTTATCCCTTCTGTCAGCATCCGCCTTGGCGCAGCAGCCGCTGGTCCAAGACCTCTCCTCAGGTTCGTCCAATAGCTTTTATCAGCAAACTCAGCGGCAAGAGTCGTCAGGCGGTAATCTTGTCCTGTTTAACCAAGTGCAAGAGCACCAGCAGGAAATTCAACAGCTGCGTGGCCAGATTGAAGAACTGCGTCACCAGTTAGAGCAACTGCGAAACCAATCGCAGCAGCAATACCTGGATATTGAAGACCGCTTGATGAGCAGCGCGCCCAGTCAAATTGAGCAGGCAACGCCTCAAGTTGAGCCAGAAGTAGCGGAGCAGGTTGTGCAAGCGCCTTCCGCCCGTAATGTAAGTGAAGACGCACAAGCGGCTTATCAAGCTGCATTTGCCCACGTTCAGGCGCGCCAGTTTGAAGATGCTATTGCGGCCTTTGAGTCCTTTGTGGCCGACCACCCAGAAAGTAGCTTGACGGCGAACGGCCATTACTGGCTGGGCGAACTTTATGCTGCAGAGGGTGAGTTAGATGCAGCTGATCAAGCCTTCACGCGCGTTATTGAGCAGTACAACGGTAGTACCAAAGTACCCGATGCGCTCTACAAACTCGGCTTGGTTAAGGCGCGTAAAGGCGAAGCAGAGCGTAGCCGCGAGCTGTTGGAACAAGTGCGGGATGACTATCCCCAAAGCAGTGCCGCTGGGTTGGCCAATGACTTCTTACGCCAGTCGGCGGGTTAATACCGTTTACTTTTTTAGCTTCAAGGAAACCTCATGAGCTGCAAAATCGACTATCAACCAGCGCCCAATCTGCTAGAAAATCGCGTCGTGTTGGTAACCGGTGCGGGAGATGGGATTGGCCGCGCGGCGGCATTAACCTATGCCCGTCATGGGGCTACCGTTATATTGCTAGGCCGCACTATTGCTAAACTTGAACGCGTTTATGATGAAATTGAAGCGGCTGGCGGGCCACAGCCGGCTATTTTTCCGCTCAATTTTGAAGGGGCGACACTCAAAGATTTTCACGATATGGCAGAAACGCTGGATAAAGAGTTTGGCCGTCTAGATGGGTTATTGCACAACGCTGGGCTGCTTGGCCGCATTACTCCGTTCGAGCAGTATAATCCCGAACTGTGGGGTCAGGTAATGCAGGTCAATATCAATGGTCCCATCTGGATGACTCAAGCGCTGCTGCCATTGCTCCAGGCGTCTGATGATGCATCGGTTATCTTCACTTCCTCCAGCGTTGGCCGTAAAGGGCGTGCGTATTGGGGTGCCTATTCTGTGTCAAAATTCGCCACAGAAGGATTTATGGAGGTGCTGGCTGATGAATTAGAGAATCAGACGAATGTTCGAGTGAATACGCTGAATCCAGGTGCTACGCGTACCCAAATGCGCCGCACTGCTTACCCAGGTGAAGATCCGTTTACACTGCGTACGCCTGAAGAGGTCATGCCCACTTACCTATGGCTGATGGGGCCTGATAGTAAAGGCGTTAGCGGCCAGAAGTTTGATGCCCAGCCGCCACGCGTCTAACGTTTCCACACTGGCGAAGGCTAATCAGTGCGGTGGTCATGAAGAGCGGCTACCAGCTCATCACACGTTGTAAACCACAGGTCGGCAGGCCAGCTCTGGTAGTCGTCTTCTTCACTGATATAGCCATAGCCCACGGCGACAGCCGTCATACCGGCTGCTTTAGCCGCTTGCATATCGCGAACATGGTCGCCGATATACCAGCACGCTTCGGGGGAAACACCGAGGCGTTTTGCTGCTTCCCAAAGCGGCTCAGGCGCAGGTTTTTTAACACTTAAGTCATCAGCGCAGAGCAACGCCCCTGGCGTTAGCGCCAGCGCTTCCAAAAGCGGCAAGGTATAGCGCCGCGGTTTATTAGTCACAATTCCCCAAAGTCGCTCTTCACTGTGCCACTGCGTTAGCCACTCATTTAACGGCTCGAAAAGCTTGCTATGGACCGCCACTGCTTGCTCGTAAGCATCCAGCAAGAACTGCCTTGCCTCATCATGCTCGTCACTACCGCTTTCAAGGCCAAGCGCCAGCGTGACCAGGGCGCTGCCACCATTAGACACTTGCCCACGTATTTCCTGGAACGGCAGGGCCGCTAAGCCGTGATGGGCTCTTAACGCGTTAGTTGCGGCAGCCAAGTCGGGGGCGGTATCTACCAATGTGCCATCTAAATCAAACAGTATCGCCTGGGGGGAGGGTATCAACATTTACTCGCTCGCTTTGCGGCAGTACATCATGTAATTGACGGATACATCATGAGGAACCAGACGATAGTGCCGTGTAATAGGGTTATAAGTAAGTCCCGTTTGCTCACGCACCTCAAGAGATGCCGTACGCGCCCAGTGTGCCATTTCGGAAGGGCGAATAAACTTGGCGTAGTCGTGGGTACCACGGGGCAGCAGCTTCAACACGTATTCGGCCCCTAGGATGGCAAAGGCGTAAGACTTCGGTGTGCGGTTAAGCGTTGAGAAAAATACATAGCCTCCAGGGCGAACCAGTGTACTGCAGGCACGGATAACCGAAGCGGGGTCGGGTACATGCTCCAACATCTCCATGCAGGTCACCACATCATAGTGCCCGGGCTCTTCAGCGGCTAAACCTTCAACGCTGATATGCCGGTACTCTACCGTAACGCCACTCTCTTCAGCGTGAAGCCGCGCCACCCCTAGCGGTGCTTCCCCTAGGTCAATGCCCGTCACGCTGGCTCCTCGATGGGCCATCGATTCGCTCAAAATACCGCCACCGCAACCTACATCCAGCACTTTCTTACCAGCCAGCCCAGCCCGAGCATCGATAAAGTCCAAGCGCAGAGGGTTAATATCGTGAAGCGGTTTAAATTCGCTCTCTGGATCCCACCAGCGACTGGCAAGTGCTTCAAATTTCGCAACTTCTGCGGCATCGACGTTGTCTTGATAGCGGCGAGTGGTGCTATCCTGAAGTGTCACTGACATGGTGTAACCCCCATCGGCAGTTGGTCTTGAGTGAAATGAATATGGTTTGCCATTTCGCGGTGGTTAGCGGCAAGGTGGCATCCACTCAAACGTTGAGTATTATGGTTATTCTAACCACTCCTAACGCGAAACGCATGGAAAGGAACTCAGCATGACGCCTAACACTTTATTTTATCGGCGCTTATTGGCCAGGGAGAGTATCTGAATGCGTGTATTGCTGCATGGTAGTGAATTAAGCGCCGCAACTGCGGCGGCGGCGCTTGCTTGGGTAGGTCATCACGTTGACTGGTTACTCCACGAGAGCGTTCCCTGGCCAACGCTGGCCAGTGCTGACTGGCTACGCCGAGAACCATCGCTGATGGCACAGATTGAGCAAGCCATGGCAGCAGGCAACTTAACCATCGTTGCTACTCCTGACGTCTCTGAAACGCCTGATATTGTTTGGTTAGCGCTTTCTCCTAGTCAGCGTCAGTCAGCCAATTCGCTTTTACAACACCCAATGTTTCAGGAGTACAGCGGCGCGGTGCTGGTCAATAATTCAACATTCCCAGTGGGCGAGACCGAGCGTTTGCATTCGCTAATGGGACACCAGCATAGTCGTGTGGCACTGCCTGACACTCTGGAAGAAGGGCGAGCCTGGCTCTCTTTTACTCGTCCAGTGCGCTGGCTGCTCGGGTGCGATGACGCCATGGGTGAGCAAATGACAAGAGAGCTACTGCGTGCCTTCAATCGTCGTAGCGAAGTGTTTCAATGCATGCCTTGTCGTGCCGCTGAACTGACCAAGCTGGCCATCAATGGTATGTTGGCTACCCGTATCAGCTATATGAATGAAATTGCAGGTCTTGCCGATACGTTAGGAGTGGACGTTGAGCATGTACGCCAGGGTATGGGCGCAGATACGCGGATAGGGTTTGAGTACCTTTATCCAGGATGTGGCTTTGGTGGCCCTAACTTCTCGCGTGATTTGATGCGCTTAGCCGATGTTCAGTCATCCAGTGGTCGCTACTCGGCGCTGCTTGAGCAGGTGATGGACATCAATGAGCAGAAAAAAGAGACGCTGTTCAGAAAGTTGTGGGGATTTTTTGAGGGTGATTTAGCAGGCAAAACGGTAGCGATATGGGGTGCCGCGTTCAAACCAGGCACCGCCCGGATTGATCATGCACCGGTGTTAACGCTGCTTGAAGCGCTCTGGGCACAGGGAGTCACGGTCAAACTACACGACCCGGCGGCTATTCCAGCGCTCTACTCGGCGGTTGGGCAGCGGAATGATTTAATGACGTTCGAGGATGATCCTTATCTTGCCTGCCAGGGTGCAGACGCCCTGATGCTAGTGACCGAATGGAAAGCCTACTGGAATCCTGACTGGCACCGCTTAGCCTCACTGCTACGCGAAAAGCTAATATTGGATGGACGCAATATCTACGACCCCACTTTTGTAGCCAGCTGCGGCTTACATTATCGGGGAATTGGACGACGCGCCGATCCAACGACGCCCTAAGGAAAACATATGTCCGATGTCACTTCATCTCAGCGTATTGTTCCCGACGTGGATCAAAGCCTGACAGCACAGCACTTACGCCATCGCAGGGGGCCGCGATTATGGCCGCTTTGGCTCGTATTAATTCTGTTGATGTTGCTATTAGGCGCAGCAGCAGCAGGGGTTTGGTACGAAAGAGAGAGATTGCTAGCAGAAGTGCATCGTGTGAGTGGTGAGGTGTCTAATCTTCACGCAAGGCTCGACTCCGATGACACAGAGGCCCAAGATGCGATAACCTTTGTACAAGCTCAGATGTCCACTCTGTTCCAAGAGCAGGAGCAGCTGGCTGTGGCATTGACTAATACGCGTGAAGAGCTCTACGGGCTTCTCACAGAAAATGAAGAGCTTGTATCAAATGAGGCGCTTGAGACATTTTCACAACGATTCGAGCAATTTCAGGAGCAAGCAGCCCTTCGTGATAGCCAGCTAGCCGCTATTCGGACATCGCTAGATGCCTTAGAGCAAGCGGGTACCTCTGGTAGGCAAAATTTAGTGGAGGAGGTTACTCATTTAGAGGGGGTCATCAACCAGCGGCTCGATACCATGGAGCGCCAGGTAGCCAGCGACCGAACTGCTACTGAAGAGCAGTTGAGTATCTGGCGGGAAAATGTCGAGCAGCAGTTAACGCAGCTCTCTTCTACTGTCGCTGAATTCAAACCTCAAGAAGAGCCTGCTAGCCAAGCTGAATTAACAGCGCTGGAAGCGCAGTGGACCCAGCGCTTAAACACGCTTGAGAGCGACTTACGGCAGATTCGGCAGGCGCAGCTAGCCTTTAGTGCGCAGATGGAAATGCTGCGCAATTAAATAGCAGCATCACGATGTGGAAGAAACAAGCCACTAAGCCGATGATAGGGTTAGGGATATAACGGTATGGGAAGACAACGGCGGTGGCCTACGGCCAAACAAGTGGCGTATTTACTGGTGCTGCCGCTAATGTCTGCTTCATCGGTCTCTTGGGCCCTTGAAGCAGACATCAGCGGTGTTGATGGGCGTGTGCTAGTTAATATTGAGGCCTATTTAGAAAATATTGAGGCCGACCAGTACACCGATGCCCGCTTGGAAGGTGAAATACGCCAGCGCACGCAAGAAGCCATGCGAGTATATGGCTATTACGAACCTGATATTACTGTCGAGCTAGATCAGCCGCCCATCGCCGTGCGTATTGAATCAGGGCCTCAGGTAGTGATTGAAGTACTCGACATCAGTATTACAGGGGATGCGAACAATGACCCCCCTTTCCAAGACGCGCTTGATGATTTTCCTTTAAAGCAGGGGGAGCCGCTGCGCCATGCCCCCTGGGACAGTCTACGTAGCCAGTTTGCCGGTCTAGCTATTGAGCGGGGCTACTTCGACTGGGGGTTTTCAGATCGACGGATGGAAGTGCGCCCTTACTTGGAAAGCGCTCGCCTCTATATGGCCTTTGATAGCGGGCCACGCTATCACTTTGGCGATACATTTATTACGGGCAGCCATATTGAACCTGAGCGGCTGCGACAAATGCAGACGTTTCGTGCTGGTGAGCCTTACCTAGCGGAATCCCTGGCCCGCTATAATCAGCGTTTAGCTGAAACAGGATGGTTTAGTTCTGTCTCCGTACGGCCCCGGCTGGAGACAGCTCAAGAATTGACAATCGCTCCGCCGAGCGGAGGGTCGCCCTGGTGGAACGAAGCCACTGCATCGCAGCCTGAACGCTCTAGAGTAAGTAGCGCAGCGCTTGCCAGTGCTCTCAGTATTAACAGCCGTGACGATACCCGCTTGCCCATCGATGTCAGTGTCGAGCCGGCAGATCGCCACCAGTTTGAGGTAGGTATAGGTTATGCCACAGATGTAGGCCCACGCCTGCGTTTTGGCTGGCAGCAGCCATGGATCAACCGGTTTGGTCACAGTCTGGATCATGATCTCTATCTTTCTGCCCCTGAACAGCGTTTTACGGGGGTATACAATATTCCGCTAGAGGACCCGATACGGGATAACTACCGCCTGCAGTATGGCGTGCGCAATATTGACGATGGCGACACAAAATCCTTGGAAGGCACCGTAGAAGTGGCTCGGCGTTGGGAATTTGAGAACCGTTGGGTACAAACGCTCTACTTCCGCACAACGTATGAAGACTTTACCCAAGGCGGCCAAGCTGATGAGGTTTGGCTGTTTTATCCAGGGATTCAGTGGTCGCGAACCCGCACTCGTCCTCAACGTTTTCCTCTGTGGGGCGATCGTCAGCAGTTATCGATTGAGTACTCTGACAGAGCCTGGGGGTCTGACGCCAAATTCACCCGGCTAACCGGCGATACCGAATGGATTCGCACCATCGGTAATGACAACCGCTTTTTAGCTCGATTAAGCATTGGCGCTATCGAGACCAGTGACTTTGACAAGATTCCGCCATCGCTGAGTTTCTTCGCAGGCGGTGATCGCAGCGTACGCGGTTACTCCTACAAGAGCTTGTCACCGCGTAATGAAAAAGGTCGCTTACGTGGCGGCCAACAAATGCTGACCTCCACATTAGAGTATCAGCGTCGTGTTACGGGAGACTGGTGGGGCGCCACCTTTATTGATACAGGGGATGCGTTCGATAATTGGGGCCCGACTGGCCTTAAAACAGGCGCGGGCGTGGGCGTGCGCTGGGTGTCTCCCGTTGGCCCGATACGTTTCGACATCGCACATCCCTTTGATATCGACGACGCTTTCCGCGTGCACTTTTCGATTGGTCCAGAATTCTAGGAGAGCTCTTTGGCTAAGGTTGATTCAAAAGCGCCCCAAAACCGTCAGAGGCTCTCACCTAAGCGCCGTACTTGGTTAGCATTCTGGAGCCTGTTACGCCTTATCATCGTATTGCCGTTATGGCTGTTTGGGTTAATTGCCTTAGTTGCCGGGGTGGCGCTCTCCCCTTGGGGAACCGGGCAGCTGTTTTCCCAAGGTGAACAACGTGGTTTTTTCACCTACGAGCAGCAAGAGGGCGCGCTACTGGACAGCTTTCGACTGCAAGGCTTTCAAATGGCTGTTGGTGGCACTCAAATTACGCTAGCGGATTTTGAGCTTGCCTGGGCAGAAGATTGCTTGCTATCCGGTCAGTTATGCTTAGACACGCTACGCGTTGAGGGTGCAGATATTCGCTTAGCTGAAAGCTCAGCAACCGAGGAGCCGCCACAGGAAAGCAATGCACCGTTCAGCATTTATCTGCCGTTTCCGATTGAACTGCGCGATATCGCTCTCAATAACGTACAGCTGACGCTGGCCGACGGTACACAAGTGGGCTGGGAAGCATTTGCTACTTCCATAACCGCCGAGCAGCAGCAAGTCACTATCGCACCTACCACACTGGAAGAGCTTTCTCTCTACTTGCCGCCATCTCCCGGCGTGCTGTTGACGCAAAAGATAGATACATCGCTAAACGCCGCCGGTATAGACGGCGCTATTCAGCTAGCTCAGCCGGCGAAGCCTGCGGCTGACAATGAGGCTATTGCCCTTAGCGAGCGTGAGCGGCTTACGCTTCCCGAGATTCAGCTGCCGATTAACGTAGAGCTGGCATCACTGTTAGTCACTGACATAACAATAAGTGGCGCTGCTGAGTATCAGATTGAGCGACTGCTTGTAGAAGCTCGGGCCGAGGGCAGCGACATAACGCTAAGCACTCTGGAGCTTGCCACACCTGATGCTGACGCCACCTTATCTGTCAATGTCACTCTAAGCGGCGACTACCCACTGGATGCTGCGATTCGTGCAGAACTATGGCTACCCGAGTTATTCCCAGCACTTAGCGGTGAGCAGGTGGCACTGAATCTTTCTGGTAGCCTTGCTGACCTGACCGCGAATCTCAACGCAACCGGGCCCGTTAATGCGTCATTGACTGCGCAAGTAGATGCGTTAGCTCCCACGCTCCCATTTGAAGCGCAACTAGAGAGCGACCGTTTGCAGTGGCCGCTATTTGACAACAGCGAGATTCCAGAGGCGTCATCGGAAGAACCTGCCACTACAGCTGAGAGCTACGTGCTGGAAAACCTTAGCCTTGGTGTCAACGGCAGCCTGGAGGCCTATCAAGTAACGCTTGAAACGAATGCCGAAGGCCCACAAGTGCCTGCCACCGCCATCCGTTTGAGTGGAGAGGGCGATTTAGCCTCTTTCCATTGGTCACCTCTCACCCTCACTATTAATGATAGTGCGCTTAGCAGCGAGGGCCGGGTAAGCTGGGAAGAGGCGATTGAGGTCGATACCAACGTGCGCTTGGAAAATGTAGATCCATCGCTGTTTGTTCCGCAGCTAGCTGGCAATCTAAGTGGCGATATCGTCGCCAGCGTACGCCAGCGCGGCGAGCGCTGGGACATTAGCCTGCCGGAGCTAGATATCCAGGGGCAGCTACAGGAGTACCCACTCACACTCAAAGCTTCTCTTGAGGCTAACAGCGAACTGGAAGTTGATATTGAAGAGCTGCTCTTTACCCAAGGTGATAACCGTCTAACGGCATCAGGACAACTCAGCCAAGAGGCGATGTCTCTTGAGGCCAATATCACGCTGAATCAGCTCCAAAGCTTACATCCTGATCTAGCAGGGACATTAACCGGTGATATTCAAGCCCAAGGCAGTTTCTCCCGGCCAGAAGTGGTAGTAGAGCTGAATGGTCGCAGTTTACGCTTTGCTGAAAATAGGCTAACTACGCTCTCTCTATCGGGTAATGTCGAGGGTCTTGACGACCCCGATCTCAATATCGAACTGGATTTGCAAGGCGTTAATGCAGGTGGGCAAGCGCTCGCGTCGGTCGCCCTTGACCTCACCGGGCGACTTTCCGAGCATGCCTTGCAACTCAGTACCACAGGCGAAGCCGATAACGTTCTGAGCCAAGCTAATTTGGCCTTAGACGGGCGCTTTAACCAGCAGGCTCAACAGTATCAGGCGCGATTAACCCCGCTGGAAGTTGATTCAGAAGCGGGGGACATTCGCTTGGAAGCGCCGCTGGATATCACTTACAATCTTGCTAACGGCCAGGCACGCTTAACACCTTTCTGCCTGCGTCGGTTGCAGGGCGGCCTCGTATGCTCTGAAGAGCCCATTACCGCGTCATCCGACCAGGGGCGTGCAGTGCTGAGTGTTCGCGAAGTACCCATGGAGATGCTGGAACCTTTCTTGCCAGAGGAGTGGAGCTTTGAAGGTGATACCACGGCGGATCTAGTAGCCAACTGGGGGCAGGGAGGCGCCCAGTGGCAAGCCAATCTTCAGCTGCTCAGTGAGTTAGCCATCACGGCAGTCAATGATTACGGTCAGCCAGTAGAGCTTCCCACTATTAATCTGGATGCGAAAATTGAAGCCAATCAAGCACAGGCCCAAGCGGATGTACTGCTTGCTCTGTCGGAAGCAGGTGAGCTTACGCTTAATCTAGCGGTAAACGACCCATTGGGTCAGGGAGCGCTTGATGGTCAGCTACGGGCAAATAACATCACGTTAGCACCCTATCGCCCTATGGTGGTGGGTATGGATGAGCTTGAAGGCGGCTTAAATGGCAGCGTGCAAATTGGTGGCACCACAAGCCAGCCTGATTTACAGGGTGAACTAGCCTTACGCAGCCTGCGTATTAGCGGGCCCGATATTCCCATTACTATTGTGGATGGCGAGCTGGCGGTAGCCTTTGATGGCGAAGAGGGAAATATAGACGGTTTTCTCGCTGCCGAGCGAGGCCGGCTTTCGATTAGCGGTAACGCTTATTGGCCTACCGATGAAGCGTGGCGTATTGGCATAGACCTAAACGCAACTCAAGAGCCTTTGTTGGTGGTATTACCGCAGTTCGGTCGCCTGGAAGCCGCGCCAGATATTCGCATTCGTATTACCCCAGAGCGTCTGCAGGTACGGGGCAATGTGGATCTTCCCTGGGCTCGCTTAGAGGTGGGTGATCTACCTTCGTCAGCAACATCGCCAAGCCCGGATGAAATTATCATTACCGAGCGCGATGATCGTGAGGCTGAACGACAAGCACGTCTTGCGGCAGAGGCTGGGAATGATCCCAGTGCAGCTGATGAACTGGCAGACACCGGTATGGCTCTGGATGTGCTAATTACACTGAATCTTGGGCGCGATATGCAAATTTCCGCCTATGGCCTGGAGTCAGGATTGGGCGGTAGCCTGGAGATTCGTCAGGATAGCGGAGCGCTTCAGCTGTTTGGCGACGTCAACTTAGTAAATGGCCGTTTCCAGGCATTCGGGCAAGATCTATTGATTCGTCGTGGTCAACTGATCTTTAGTGGTCCTCCGGGCTTGCCAGTGCTAGATTTTGAGGCCATCCGCAACCCGGATATCACCGAAGATGATGTGATTGCGGGGCTGCGCGTAACAGGCGATGCCGAACAGCCCAATGTGATGATCTTTTCAGAGCCCGCGATGGACGAGACCCGTGCGCTATCGTATTTGCTACGCGGCCGCGCGCCGGATGCTTCAGGTGGTGGTGTTGATAGCGCACTAACCACTGCGCTCATTGGTATGTCCCTTGGCCGCACCGGTGGGGCCGTTGGCTCTATCGGAGAAGCGTTTGGAATTGATGACCTGACACTTGATACCACCGGGGCGGGTGACGACAGTCAGGTAGCGGTGAGTGGCCAACTGTCTGATGATCTTCGCATTAGCTATGGCGTAGGTATTTTCTCTCCAATTGCAGAACTAACCTTACGCTATACGCTATGGCGGAACCTGTATCTACAGGCGGTGTCTGGTGCTAACCAAGCCGTTGACCTAATTTACACGTTCACGCGCTCAGGCGATCCTTATATTTATCCGCAGCAATAGAATAGAAGAGGGTGTTATGACGCTATTTACGAAACATCAAGCACCAGAAGGGCGCGATACACCCATTGAGACCAGCGACCTTCATACCATTACCGGACACTCTATACACCCACCGTTTGCTGAAGGTTATGAGGAAATTGTGTTGGGTATGGGATGCTTCTGGGGGGTAGAACGGCTGTTTTGGCAGCAGCCGGGGGTGTATGTGACGGCAGCGGCTATGCTGGGGGCATCACGCCCAATCCAACGTACAAAGAGACTTGTACAGGCTTAACAGGGCACGCCGAAGTTGTCAAAGTGGTGTATGATCCACAACGGGTAAGTCTGACCACACTGCTGAACATCTTCTGGGAACAGCACGATCCTACGCAAGGTAACCGTCAAGGTAATGATATTGGTAGCCAGTATCGCTCTGCTATTTTCACCACTACCGAGGCCCAGCTGGCGGCTGCTAAGCAAAGCGCAGAGGCGTTCCAAGCAGCATTGCAACGCGCAGGCAAAGGGCGTATCACCACAGAGATCAAGCCACTCGACGTGTTCTATTACGCCGAAGCGTATCACCAGCAGTATTTAGATAAAAATCCTGGCGGTTACTGCGGTTTAAAAGGTACTGGTGTTACGTGTCCCATTGGTTGAGGTCCAAAAATATGCTGCTTCATCGCCCCCTTCAAAGTCAGGTTGCCCGTTCTGCCGGAACCTTCGTGGTGTTCGGTTTATTTAGCCTTGGGGCTCACGCTGAACAAGCGCCCGCAATGCCACAATCGGTTGATGACACACCTTTTGGTAGTGAGCGTGAAGCAGTTATCTGGCGACAGGATGAGCTAAAAGATCTAGAACGCCTGCTTCGTCAGCTGCGCTTTGACTTAGTCAATAATCAAGACGCTCGTGGTGCAGCCCCGCGCCTAGCGGAGCTGCAGGAGAAGGCTACTCAAGCCCACTTATTACCCGCATTTATTGCTGGAACCCATGGGCGAGGCTCTGATGCGAAACCAGAAATATGGGAAGAATGGGATGACTTTTCCGCTGGGTTTGTCGATTTGGAAGAGAAAGTAGGTGTCTTAATAGACGCTGCGGAACAGGAAGATTATCGAGCAGCTACACGGGCTTTTTCTGAGGTGGGTCTTAGCTGTCGAAGTTGTCACCGTGCCTACCGCTACGATTAACGAAGCGGTAGGCATCAGCGTTTAGTCGCTGGATTGAACGCGATCAATGCGATAAAGCGTTTCAACCTGCTCAAGACCACTGATAGTGCAGTTTAAATCCTTCACGCGACCGTCGCTCAGGCCGTATACCCAGCCATGTACCGAGATGGATTGGCCGCGCTGCCAAGCGCGCTGAAGGATTTTAGTGCGGCACAAACTGTTGACCTGGGCCTTCACATTCAACTCACACATGCGATCAATTTGATCTTCAATGGGCAAGTGATCGAGTGTGTCTCGATGGCGGTTGTACTGTTCACGGACTGAGTGAAGCCAATAATCTACCACGCCACATTCACCACCCGTGACAGCTGCTTTAATACCACCACAGCCATAATGCCCAACAATCATGATATGGCTTACATTGAGGACATCCACCGCATATTGAACAACCGACAGCGCATTCATATCGGTGTGGTGGAGAAGGTTAGCGACATTGCGATGCACAAATACTTCGCCTGGTGGCAGGGCGATAATTTGGTTAGCAGGAACGCGGCTATCTGAGCAGCCAATCCACAGGTAGTCAGGTGATTGTTGATTAGCGAGGCGTTTAAAGAAGTCAGGGTCTTCTTCACACATACGTTCCGCCCAAGCGCGATTGTTATCTAGCAGCGTTGCAATTTGGTCAGGCATCGAGTCTCCGTGGAGTGACATTATCAGGGGGGCTTGCTCGGCGTCGCGCAGCAGCGTTTTAAACACAAGGTAGGCGTTTTAACCTCCCTTGCAAAGAAGGTCAATCTTAGCGCTTCCCACTGCAATGGGTAAGCAGGTAATGAATAGGAGATAACCATGTCAGCGGATGCTGCATATGACTTCGATTTATTTGTAATTGGAGCGGGCTCAGGTGGGGTTCGCGCGGCACGTATGGCAGCAGCTACCGGCGCACGCGTTGCTGTTGCGGAAGATCGCTATTTAGGCGGTACTTGTGTCAACGTGGGCTGTGTACCCAAAAAGCTATACTCGTATGCTGCTCATTTTCATGACAGCTTTGATGATGCGGCAGGTTTTGGCTGGCGGCTGGCCTCACCAGCAACCTTCGATTGGCCTACGTTAAGAGATAATAAAACCAGCGAAATCAAACGGCTTAACGGCATCTACCAGCGCATGCTAGAAGGCGCAGGGGTAACACTGTTTAACGCTCGGGCCCGCGTTGTTGATCCGCACACAGTGACACTAACCAATGCAGATGGCGAAGTGAGCGTCAGCGCCGAAAAAATCTTACTCGCGACAGGCGGCTGGCCCTGGGTACCCGAGTTTCCAGGGAGCGATCTTACCTTAACCTCTAACCAAGTATTTGACTTAGATAGCTTTCCTGAAAGGTTTTTAGTACTGGGTGGTGGCTATATTGCCGTCGAGTTCGCCAGTATTTTTAACGGATTGGGCAGCGAGACACATTTGATTTATCGAGGCGACCTGCTTTTAAAAGGGTTTGACCAGGAAGTCCGCGAGTTCACGTGTGATGAAATGGCCAAAAAGGGCGTTAACCTCCATTTTTCTGCCAACATTGCGCGCATTGAACGGACAGAGGGTGCTCTGCAGGTTGAGCTAACCACTGGGGAAACCTTAGAAGTGGATGCGGTGCTTGCCGCAACTGGGCGCAAGGCGAATACAAGCGGCCTGGGTATCGATGTACTGGGGATTGAGCTAAACAGCGAAGGCAAGCTGTCCGTGAATGAGCGTTATGAGACGCAGATTCCTTCAATACTAGCTTTGGGTGACCTAATCGCTGGGCCTGAATTAACGCCCGTCGCTCTGGCAGAGGCGATGCAACTGGTGGATATTCACTTCCATAAAAAAACGCCTAGGCCATTGGACTATGACACCATTCCTACTGCCGTTTTCTGTCATCCCAATATCGGTACGGTCGGCTTATCTGAAGAGGCGGCTAGGGAGAAGTTTTCCAAAATACGGGTCTACCGCACTGATTTCAGAGCCATGAAGCACACGCTTTCCGGTAGCCAGGAGCGCATGTTGATGAAACTGATTGTCGATGACGCCAGCGATGTTGTTGTCGGTGCTCACATGGTAGGTGAAGAAGCAGGCGAGCTGATTCAGGGGATTGCCATCGCCGTTCGAGCAGGCCTTACCAAAGAAGATTTCGACCGTACGGTAGGCATTCACCCCACTGGGGCCGAAGAGTTCGTCACCATGCGAACCCCCGCGCGCTATTAACCTTATTGATCAACGACTAAAGGCGAGCTTCGGCTCGCCTTTTTTGTCTCGCGCATCGGTATCACTGATCTAAACTCTGATGGTAGCCAGAAACTTGATGCTAGAGTACGTAACGCTCGTTTGATAACCAAAAATTATAGAAGATGCGAGGATGAATAATATGGTTTTTGAATTGCTCATAATCAGCTGTTATAATGATTCTCAAATTCGCTACAGCGAAGCATAACCATGAGTACGCCTATTAAGCCTTTTACACCTTCTGCCGAGCTGGCTCGCCCAACCGTTGCTGATGCCGTGGTAGGCCATGCCGAAATGCCGCTTTTTATTCGTAAGCCCAATGCTGATGATGGTTGGGGGATTTACGAACTCATCAAAGCGTGCCCGCCGCTCGATGTTAATTCAGCCTACGCTTATCTGCTGCTAGCAACGCAGTTCCGCGATACCTGTGCTGTGGCTACCAACGAAGAGGGTGAAGTAGTTGGTTTTGTATCCGGTTATGTCAAAGATAATGCCCCTGACACCTATTTTTTATGGCAAGTCGCCGTAGGTGAAAAAGCTCGGGGCACAGGTCTGGCACGCCGTCTGGTGGAAGCGATTATGTCGCGCCCTGAACTTGACGACGTTCACCACTTAGAAACCACGATCACCCCTGACAACCAAGCATCGTGGGGGTTGTTCCGTCGCCTAGCTGCACGCTGGCAGGCACCTTTGAACAGCCGTGAATACTTTTCTACCGAACAGCTTGGGGGAGAGCACGACCCGGAAAACCTAGTACGTATCGGGCCATTCCAGACGGACCACATCTAAAGGCCGTCTCGATAGATCGTTTTCCCGCTCGTGTTGCCCTAGCTGTTTTAACTCGCTTAGCTCACATACTTGATAAGGAGGTCGCTAATGCAGACCCAAACACTCGAACGCATGGAATCCAATGTTCGTACCTATTCACGTTCGTTTCCTGTTGTCTTTACCAAGGCACAGAATGCGCGGCTGACCGATGAGAATGGCCGTGAATACATTGATTTTCTCG